>JBCLEL010000089.1:0-8347 GCA_038913435.1 Chloroflexota bacterium | reverse complement strand
CAATCGGATGTCGCCGGACAGGATATGAGCTTGGATTGATGCGCATGCGCTTGCAAAACTGATCCCCTTAAATCTGAACACTTACATAGGAATATAATCGCTGGCATAAAGGTTCGTATGTCTGGTAAAGTGAGGTTGTAGATAGCCTGCCACCAGCGGGCAAGGAGCTTCAATGGCTGGTCAAGTTTCTAATCTTCAATCAATTGCTATCAGTGTCCGCCGGCTGGGCAGCCTGGTCATAGTGCTGCTGCTGATCCTGCTTGGTCTGCTCTGGCTGCAAGGTGGTGACGTGATTGGCAATCTTCGGGGCCTGGTTTCTGGCCAGGCTTTTGCCGGCCTGACCGGACAGGCGCAGGCGGCGCCGCGTCCCGGCCGGCCAGCGCCGGATTTCACCTTGACAGACCTCAACGGCAACCAGGTGTCGCTGTCGCAATTTCGTGGCAAGAAAGTAGTCATAAACTTCTGGGCGACCTGGTGTCCGCCCTGTCGAGCCGAGATGCCCGATCTTGACCGCCTGGCCCGCGACTATTCCGGTCGGGTGGTGGTTTTGGCTATAGACATCCAAGAAGGTAGAGAACTGGTGAGACCTTTTCTTGAGGAAATCAAGGTCGTCTCGTTGATGCCTTTGTTGGACACCGATGGGAAAGTTAGCGTAACATACAAAGTGTCGGCGCTGCCAACGACCTTTATCATCAACGAAAACGGCATTGTCCAAGAGGTGAACGTCGGCGCCATCAACTACGCCTGGTTGAAAGCGCGGGTACAATAGTTTCCCACTTTGACTCAGGCGTCTATTTAATTTACATTTCAGTATTAAATGTGAACCAAGTAACCCAGTATCAGGCGCGGACTGAGTCAGGGTGAAGGTTAAGAATTGGCTGAAATCGTGGCGACCAGCGATCCGACCACCTCGCAGAAGCCGCGCAAGTGGGCGATGTGGCTCGGATGGACTATCGCTATCGCCCTCCTCTCCCTTTTTGTGGCCGGCCTGTTTCTTCCGCGTTCGCTAGTAGCCCCGCCGGTGCCGGCCGCTCGTGACTTTGAAATGCCCCTATTCGCCGGCGGCTCGGTGCGCTTGTCCGACTACCGGGGCCAGGTAGTGGTGCTGAACTTCTGGGCTTCCTGGTGCGTCCCCTGTCGCGACGAAGCTCCCGGTTACCAAAAGCTATATCTTGAGTACAAAGAGCGGGGCGTAGTTTTTCTAGGCGTCAATATACAGGATACTGAAAAGGATGCCCGTGCCTTTATCAAAGAGTTTAGTATCACCTATCCGAACGGCCGCGACGTAAGCGGTACAATCTATATTCAGTATGGAGTCAGCGGAGTGCCGGAGACTTTCATTATTGATACTGGAGGTAATATAGTCCGCAAGCACAGAGGCCCTCTCAACGAGTACCAACTTCGCCGCTACCTGGAGGAGACATTACGATGAGCTATGCCAGCGTTGAGCTTGATTCGCCGCCGCGCCAAAGTGTTTTGCTGGGCGGGCTCCGGCGGCGACGGCTAATGATTGCCGCCCTTGTGATCCTTTTGGCAATCGGCTACCTGGTTTTCAATGGCATCAAAAGCACAACGGTCTATTACCTGACAGTCACTGAGCTACAGGCCCAGAAAGCCAGTTTGCAGGGCCAGCCGGTGCGCGTCGCCGGCCAAGTAGTGGAAGGTTCCATCGTCCGCAACACGACCGATTTGACTTTGCGGTTTGTGATGTATGACGACAGCGGGCAACTACCGGTTGTTCACAAGGGGCTGGTGCCGGACATATTCGGCGAGCAGGTCGAAGTGATAGTAGAGGGGGTCTATACCGGCGGTGAATTCTATTCCACCACTTTGCTGGCTAAGTGCCCTTCCCGCTTCGAGGGCGAACTGAACAAGAGCTAGCAGTCCGCTCCAGTAATGATTTGACAACTGGATTGGATAATGGGCCGAAGCTCGTAGCGCGGGGGCTTGTCCCCCGCAACTGGCAGGGCGGCGGGGCACAAGGCCCCGCGCTACTTCGAAGGGCAGTTGAACAAGAGCAAGACACCTACCACGGCCTGGTGGAGTTTTTGAGGCAGTTCTTCAACTAGCCTGACCATCACGAGGAGATAGAAAATAGCGTGGCAGACCTGGGCGCAGTAGTGGTCTTGGCGGCGCTTATCGTCGCCGTATTTGGCGTGGCCGCGTCGCTTATCGGCCATCGGCGTGGTATTCCGGCGCTAGTCATCAGCGGCCGGCGGGCAGCCCTGTCGGTCGGCTTCCTGGTCGTATTAGCGACAATCGCGCTGATCGTATCGTTTGTCACCAACGATTTTTCGGTGAGGTATGTCGCCGAGCGTTCGAGCTTGGAGACGACGCTGTCTTTGAAGATAGTGGCTTTCTACGCCGGCCAAGCCGGCTCGTTGTTGTACTGGACCATGACGCTGTCCATATTCACGGCGGTAGTAGTCCTACAAAACCGCCGACGACATCCCGACCTGATGCCTTACGTCACGGCGGTGCTATTAGGTATCCAGGCGTACTTTCTCTTCTTACTGGGATTCGTGGATGGCCCATTTGAGCGGCTTCCCTACACTCCGCCAAATGGCCTGGGCATGATGCCCCTACTAGAGGATCCCGGCATGATAATCCACCCCCCGATGTTGTTGGCCGGCTATATGAGCTGGGCAGTGCCGTTCGCCTTTGGTATAGCGGCGCTGGCCAGCGGCAGATTGGACAGCGAGTGGATTCGCACGACACGCTACTATGCGATTTTCGCCTGGCTGGTCTTGGGCGCCGGCAATCTGCTTGGCTCCTGGTGGGCCTACCACGTCCTCGGTTGGGGCGGATACTGGGGCTGGGACCCAGTCGAAAATGCCGCGATTTTACCCTGGTTCATAGGCACCGCTTACCTGCACTCGGTGATGATTACTGAGCGCCGTGGCATGTTGAAAGTCTGGACTATGGCGCTTCTTATCATCACATTCCATCTTTCTATTTATGGGACTTTTGTGGTGAGGAGTGGGTTAATCACCTCGGTCCATTCATTCGCCCTATCCTCTGTCGGTCCATACTTTCTGGCCTTTCTGGCGGCTAGCCTGATCGGTTCACTCGCGCTGTTTACCCGCCGGCTGCCGGCGATGCGCTCGGATAACGAGTTTGAGTTCACCGTGTCACGTGAGGGGGCCTTTCTCCTTAACAACCTGATTCTGGTCGCCATAACCTTCGCCACTTTTTGGGGGTCCATCTTTCCGCTTGTCTCCGAGCTAGTGCGCGGCGTGCGTATAACCGTCGCCAAACCCTTCTTCGATCAGATAAATGGGCCGATGCTGCTGGCGTTGATCGTGTTGATGGGCATCGGCCCGCTGTTGCCCTGGCGTCGGGCTTCACGCCAATTACTTTGGAAGAACTTCGCGCCGCCGGTCATCGCCACCGGGGTCTTGGCTTTGGCCCTGTTTGCCATCGGTGTACACGAGCCATTGCCTCTCATTGCTTTTGCGAGTTGTGGGTTTGTCGCCTTCAGCGTGGCGCTCGAATACTACCGTGGAGTTGTGGTCCGGCGCCGGGCCGGCCAGACGCTCCCGCGCTCGGTAGTCAACATGATCACTGTCAATCGCCACCGCTATGGCGGCTACATAGTCCATATCGGAATCATATTGATCGGCATCGCCGTCGTGGGGTCGAACTTCTACCAACTCGAGAAAGAAGTGGTGTTGGACCCTGGCCAAGCGACACGGATTGGCAGGTACACTATCACATATAACGGTCTAAATGAAACGGCGTTGCCGGATAGACGGATAGTCTCCGCTCACTTGAGCCTGACGCAAGATGGCCGGCCAATCGGCGAGGTCGAGCCAGGACGCAGCTTCCGGCGCAACTTCGAGCGCCAGCCCACCTCTCTCCTGGTGATCCGCAGCGACCTGCGCGAAGACCTCTACATACTGCTTGCCAGTTGGGACGCCGATGGCAAGGCCAGCTTCTTCATTTACGTGAATCCGCTGGTGATGTGGCTTTGGATAGGCGGCGTGGTGCTGATCTTGGGCGGCTTGGTCACCATCTGGCCTGAACGCTCTTTGCAGCCGGCGCTGGCCACCGCGCCGGCCGTCGCGCCGGCTGGGGCCGGAGCAACCGCTGATGCCTAACCCTTTGTCCATTATCGTAGGGGCAATCCCCCGTGATTGCCCTATCCATCAGGGACAGCCACGGGGGGCTGTCCCTACCATTCCTGCCGCAAATAAGGTCAAATCGAGGACGTCAAGGTTATACTTCCTGGCACTCGTTGCACTCGCAGCGCTGGCGCTATTTCAGCCGGCTGCCGCCGACTCTGACCCCGATCCTTATTCGAGTCTTGAGTTCTACCTGAAATACCGCCAGGTAGTTGACCAGCTAGGCTGTATTCAGTGCGTCAGCCGGCCCCTGCTGGGATGCGAGACCCCGACCTGTCAAGACGCTAAAGCGTTGATCCGGCAGAAGCTGGCCGCCGGCGAATCGCCGGATCAGATAGTCCAGTTCTTTGTGGATCGTTACGGCGACGCAATCCTGTTAAATCCGCCGGCGCGAGGTTTCAATCTGTTGATTTGGATACTGCCGGTTGTTGCGTTGATGGCCGGCGCCTTGGCAATTCTTGTGCTATTGGCCAAAAAGGGTCAGGCGAAGTCGCGGCTATCACCGGCTCCGCTGGGCGATGAATATGAAAGCCGGGTGATGGAAGAAGTCAGGGCGATTGAACGGAGCCGGGGCTAGTGTGGCTTGAGCTTGGGGCGGTGGCCGGCCTGGCGGCGCTGGCCTATGCAACCGTACCGCTATGGCGGCGCGATTCGGCGGCCGGTCTGCAACAGTTGTCGTTGCGCCTGGCTGAGCAAGAGAGGCAACGTGACCTGGCCTATCGGGATCTGATAGACCTGGACTATGACCATAGCGTCGGCAAGATCAATGATGGGGACTACTCTTTTCTCCTATCCGAGAGTCGGGCAAGGGCTGCGACGCTCTTGCGTCAGATTGACCAACTGAGACCGCTGGTGGAGCTTGAACGCTCGCGTATTGCGGCCAATGGTCGGTCTGAAATACGAGAACCTCTGGTGTCATCGGCGGTGCAATGTCCATCCTGCAAGCGACCGGTCGAAAAGTCAGCCAAATTCTGTTCAAACTGCGGCGCCCGCATTGTCGCTGATGGCAAGCGTCGCCGATCAGTCAAAGTGAAGCGGGACGCATAATTGTGGTGCTGATTGCCTTAATGCTAGCGAGTCTAGTGGCGTTGTCGCCGGCCAACCACTTGGCGGCTGGCCCAGTCGCCGGCCAGATCGAGGGCGAGGTCCTGATCGCCGGCGGCCAGGCAAACCCCGCTGAGTTGCAGTTGGACATTCACGCCAGTCTGGGTGATGCCTTTGTGGTGGTCGCCCAGGTTCAGCCTGAGGCGTCCGGCCGATATAGCGTCAACCTGCCATTACGGCCTGACAACCAGGTATTCGTCTCGGTCAAGTTTCAAGGCGTCACTTACTCGACCGATCCAGTCCAGGTCTTGGCTGAAGGGCCAACCAAGATAATGCCGATCACCGTCTATCCTACGACTGACGACGACTCAGTCATCCGAGTTGAATCCTCTACCATGGTAATTGCGAGGGTGGAGGTAGCCCAGCAGCAGATGGCCATTCTGGAAATGCTGACGGTGGTGAACGATTCCAACAAGGTCTATATCGGTGACAAGCGCGGCGAGCCGGGGACCGGCGTTCCCGGCGTGCTCAACCGAACGCTGACGATCGAACTGCCGCTCGGCGCCGAAAAGTTCGAGCCTTTGTCCGGCTTGGCGATGGAGACGCTGCTGCCGGTTGGCGCAGGATTCGTTGACACTGCACCGATTATGCCGGGCCAGCGACAGGTCGTGTACTCTTACCAGATCGGCTATCCCTTCGCTGTCCACCAGTTTGTCAAGCCGATCACCTACCGGACTGACCGCCTGCGTGTGCTTATCCCCGACCTCGGCGCCGAGATCGGCAGCCCTGATTTGCAGCCAGTTGGCACAACCGAGCTGCAAGGCCGTAAGTACCGGATGTTGGCGGGCGAAGGTCTGTCACCGGGCAGCAAAGTCCTCATCCAGGTGACTGGCCTGCCGGTGCGTGCGCCAACCACTCCGCTGGACCTGCCCACTCTACGTATGGTCACGCTAGTCCTGCTGGCATTGACGCTGGGCGGAGTAGTGTTTTATGCGACGCGGATGGGGCCTGATCTGTCAACGACACCGGAAGATGCCATTCCCGTTGTTGATCGTGGGAACCTGCCGGCTGGGCCAACCGAACCAGCGGGCGCCCAGGCCGGCGAACCCCGAAGTGGCTGACAACCTCGGTTCGCCGCCGGCTGACCCGCCAGCAGCAGTATCGGTCAGCGACCTAAGCCGGCGATTCGACGAACAGCCGGCGCTGGTCGGCGTGAGCTTCCAGTTGGCCTGGCGCGACCGGGCGCTCTTGCTGGGGCCAAACGGCGCCGGCAAGACGACATTATTGCGGGTGCTGGCGACTCTACTGCGACCGTCCGCTGGACAGGCCGTTGTAGCCGGATATGATGTTGTGCTTCAAGTGGAAGGCGTGCGCCGGCTGGTCGGATACGTCGGCCATCAGACCTTTCTGTACGATGACCTGACGGTGGCCGAAAATCTTCGATTCTATTCCAGGCTGTACGGTCTAGCGGATGACGGCGAGCATGCCGACCGGCTTGTCAACCTGTTTGACCTGAATCGCAGTCTAAACCACCGCGTGCGAACGCTGTCCCGTGGCTGGCAGCAACGAGCGGCGCTAGCGCGGGCGTTACTGCATAGGCCAAAGGTGCTGTTGCTGGACGAGCCGGACACCGGCTTGGACAAGGTGGCCTTTGCAACGATGACCGATTTCTTGGCATCGAGCGATTGCACGATGCTGATCTCGACCCACTCGCCGGACCGCTTTGAACGTTTGGCGAACCGCGTCATCCGGCTCGAACGTGGCCGGCTGGTGGACTCCGGCGTGAATGGCGCGCTACGGCCGGCTGTTCGGGTGAATTGAGGTAAAGGTAGAGCGACGTGTCAACTGTCTCGACCATAATGTGGAAAGACCTGCTGCTAGAGCTGCGCACCAGAGAGGTCATCACTAGCACCGCCGTCTTCGCCCTGCTGGTGGCGCTCACATTCAGCTTTGCGCTCGATTTGAAGCAAGACATCGCGAAACAGGTCGTACCAGGCGCGCTGTGGGTTACGCTGATCTTCGGCGGACTACTTGGTCTGAGCCGGACCCTGGCGGCCGAGCGCGAGCGCGGCACGTTGGATGGGATTCGGATGGCGCCGGTTGATCCGGGCCTGATCTTCCTTGCCAAGTTCGCCGGCAACCTGCTGCTGATGTTGTGGGTCGCGCTGGTCACCGTGCCGGCCTTTTGCATATTTTTCAACCTGTACTTTGAATGGGTAGGGCTGACGGTCGCCGTGATCCTGGGATCGGCCGGCCTGGCGGCGGTTGGAACCGTCTTTGCCGCCATGGCAACCAGCACCAGGGCGCGCGAGGCCTTGCTGCCGGCCCTCCTTTTGCCGATAGCGACGCCGGTTGTGATCGCGGCGGTCAGAGCAACCGAGTTTTCGGTTGAAGGGCGCGGGATTGACCAGTGGGGGGTATGGCTGAGTGTTCTGATAGTTTTTGATATAGTCTTTATTACACTATCGTACCTGGTGTTTGAATTCGTTATCGAGGAATAGGACTGATGGAAGTTGAGCAATTGAAGCTACAACAAGCAGTTAGCCAGCCGGCGACCCGCCCACGGCTGGCCGGCGGGATTGACTGGTTTGGCTGGGTGGTGGTCCTGTCTCTGGGAGTTGCCCTGTTTGCCGCCTTTATACTGGCGCCGACCGAACGCCTTCAGGGGAATGTCCAACGCATCTTCTACTTCCACGTCGCGCTGGCCTATCTGGCCTACGTGTCTTTTGGCATCGTCTTTATAACCAGCATCCTCTACTTAGTCAAGCGCGACCTCAAGTACGACATCTGGGCGCGCTCTTCGGCTGAGATCGGTGTGGTGTTTACAACCCTGGTGCTGGCAACCGGGATGATCTGGGGCCGGCAAGTATGGGGCGCATTCTGGAGCTGGGACCCCAAGCTGACGACCACTCTCATTCTTTGGTTGGTGTATGTCGTCTATTTGATGCTGAGAGGCTACGCCGGCCGCGACCATCGCGGCGCCGCTTTTGGGGCGGTGGTTGGCATCATCGGCGCCCTAGATATCCCGATTATCCACTTCTCGGTGGTATGGTGGCGGTCGTTACACCCTGGCCCAACCGTTATAGTCGCGGGTGGGCCGGCGATGCCGCCGACGATGATCGTCACAATGCTGATCGCAATCTTCGCCTTCACCCTGCTATACATCTACCTGATGCGAA
>JBCLEL010000088.1:0-8357 GCA_038913435.1 Chloroflexota bacterium | reverse complement strand
GTCTCTAAGTCGTGAGTGACAGCGGTGAGCCAATCCTGCGGATGACACACTTTGGCTGTTCCTACGCCGGCGCTAACGAGCCGGCGCTCAGCGATATTTCTTTGGAGCTATGCGCCGGCGATCTAACGGCGGTTGTCGGGACGCGTAGCGCCGGCAAGTCAACGCTGGCTTTGGCGGCGTCCGGCCTGTTGGAAATGTTCTACCAATGCGCCATCGCAGGCCAAATTGCGACCCTGGGGATGAGAGATATGGAAGGTGAGGTAGGGACCGGTCTGAGACCTGTCCTTACGCTTGACCCGTTACGGAACGAAGTCTCATTCTTGCCGGAGCGGCCGGCCGCCGGCCTCAGCGGATTGGCGGACAGCGTGTTTGACGAGGTCGCGCTCTCACTACGCAATCGCGGCCTGATCGAAACAGAAGTGCGTCTAGCCGTCGAATCGGCGTTGACCAGCGTTGGCATCGCCGGCCTGGCTAATCGCCATCCTTTTCAGTTGTCCGGTGGCGAGCAGAAGCTGGTCGCATTGGCCTCGGCGTTGGCCCAGAGTAGCAAGCTAATCGTGCTGGACTGCCCACTGAGCGGCCTCGACCGCGACCACCGGCGCCAGGTGATTGTTGCTCTGGAACAGATTCTCCGTGCTGGAAGCGCGGCGCTACTAACCGAACGCCGGCTGACCTATCTAGCCGACCTCGATTGCAGGGTATGGTTGTTGGAACGCGGCCGGCTGGTCTCGTCGCTTCGAGTGAGAGAAGGCATCCCGCCGTCACAGCTTGACAGCTGGCAACGGGCCGGCCTGCCGGCGGCGTCCGTCTTTCTAGCCGATCAGGCCGGCGCGGACAATATTCCACTTTATTTCCCGGCCAAAGGGTAGGGGCGTATGGTCATACGCCTCTACTTAGCGCCATCGCTGGAACTGCGAGATGTCTATTACCAGGCCGGCTCCAAGGCCACGCCGATAGATGGCGTTAGTCTTCGATTGGAGGGAGGCCAGACCGTCGCGCTGATGGGCGCGAATGGCGCTGGCAAGACGACGCTACTGGCGTTGTGCTCTGGCCTGCTGCGCCCGCAAAAGGGACAGGCGCTGGCCAACGGGGTTGACCTGTCCGGCCTGGATGCCCGTCAGACGTTTTCTCTAGTGGCGATGTGCTTTCAGGATCCGGCTGACCAGTTTTTCCTTCCGACGGCCCAGCAGGAGATTGAGTTCGGTCTGAGACAGTTACGGCTGCCGGAAGGCGAGATCGTTGATAGAGTGAGGAAGTCGGCGAGTCGTTTGGGACTATCGGCGATCCTAAAAGAGAAGCCTCACGATCTGCCGGCGGCCGAGCGTCGGCTACTGTCAATAGCCTGCTCCTTAGCTGCCGCTCCTGACCTGTTGTGCCTTGATGAACCGACGCAGGACCTCGATGCGGCCGGCGTTGGCATGCTGGCGTCGGTCATCGAGGAGCGTAGGGCGACCGGTCGGATAACTCTGATTGCAACTCACGATAGTGACTTCGCCTGTGAACATTGCCAATACCTAATCGTATTGGTCAAAGGTCAGATCGCATACCGAGGTGACTGGGGAGGCTTGAAAGATCGCTCGGATTGGCTAGAATCTAGCGGGATAGATGCGCCGACACTATGGAAGTTGTCTGGTGCATGATCAGGCGACCCTTTTGGGAATGGTGGAACGATCTTCCGGTGGGCAGCCAAACTGTAGCGCGGGGGCTTGTCCCCCGCTCGTTTCCTGATTCGGCTGGGGACAAGCCCCCGCGCTACGGGACCTTGCCGACGATGACGCACATCCAAAGCCTTTCCCAAAAGACTGTCGTGAACCCGCACTAGGACCTACTTGACTCGAGTTAACTCCAGATTGAGCACCGAACGCGCGTACAGTGTCATCTTGTCGCCGGCGACGTAAACTTCAAGCACCTCAGGCCCACTGAGTCCCTGAGGGACTCGTATATCCACGTAGATGTGATTCTCGTCCGAAATCTTATAGACGCCGGCGGCCGGAGCTTGCCCTCCGCTGACCGCGAGCTTGCCATCTTTGGAAAACTCCCAGGTCTCGGCGCTATTTGCCGCCTGCCACTTGCCGACAATCGAGTCTTCTAGCTTTTGACCACCGCAGGCAGCGGTCAACGTTGCTAGCGCCAGAACAGCGATAATCAAAACTGCAAAGCGAGCTATATTGTCCTGTCCTTTCATTTCCAGCATGCCGATTAAATCAGGTTTTCGGATTCACTGTGACCAGTGGTGAATAGCTGTAATTTGGGTCATGGTTTTGGCGGAATGGCTTGACCATGTCTTCCACGTAGCCAAGATCGTCGGGGTCTAGCTTAAACTCCGGCATGGTTGGGGCCCACCTGAAAGGCTTCTCATTCGCGGTTTCGGGTAGTTTAGCGCGAATACTCATCGTCTTGAGCATCACCTTGACCCGTGAGCGGACATACTCCGCGTCAGCGCCGCGAGCCAGCGTCTCTTCAATCGTATCGTAGGCTACATAGATAACCCGTCTTGTCCCTTTACCCCTGGTTATTCGCGAGCCATGCAGGACGTTGACACTGTGGGCCACTACATCACCGGGCTCGGTGATCACCGGGATCGCACCAGGCAGTCTGAACCCATGCTCATCAAGCATGTCTTGCGGGTCGAAGCCCTGCCATAGATGGCTGCCCGGTACGACGTAGAGGCAGCCGTTCTCCGGCGTTGCAGCATCCAGGTACACGCCGAGATTGACTAGAGGCTTGACGCGGGGAAAGGCCGGGTCACGGTGCCAGCGAACGGCTATACCGTATTCGGGCATCTTGACAACCATTGCGTCATCAACGCTGATTATGTCAGGGCCGAGGAGAGACGCCGCCGTTCCCATCAGGCGCGGTTGCGCCCATAATCCGAAAAAGTAATCGCCTTTGAGATACATCTTGTTGACCCGACGCAAGACCATCTTGCCCGTGACAGGATCCATACCGTACAGATAATCATCATTTGGCGGACTGGCGCCCTTGTCCTGGCAGTAGTCAATCATTCGCCTGGTCTCGCTATCTAGCCGCTGCAACTCCCAGGGGTCAAGCACATTCTTGAGGTGAATGTAGCCGTTCTCCTGAAAGAACCGGACTTGGTCCTGGGTAAGCGTATCACTTTGCTGCTTCAACACCGTGGACATTACTGTGCGTCCTCCTTAACCTATCCTTTTTTATTGTCGTTATCCTTAGAGTCCCTTACTTCCTGGGGCCGGCCGCCGGCTGGTTCAGAAGCCGGCCCGCTTGTCGCACACGTAGAGAAATGGCTCGTTAGCAAGAAACCGTCGGAGGTTCTCCTTGAACACCTGCCGGCGCCCCTCGTACATCTCAGGGGTTAGCGCCGAGACGTGAGGGGACAATAGGACGTTGTCAAGGCTCCATAGAGGGCTGTCGGGGGGGCAGTGGCTCTTCGGCAGTGACATCAAGGCCGGCGCCGGCGATATGACGCGACCGGAGGGCCTCGATCAGCGCCGGCTCGTCAACGATGCCACCACGTGATATGACAATCAGGTGCGATCCCGGTTTGAGCAGCCCAAGTCGGCGGCGGTCTAGCAATCCGAGCGTCTGTGGCGTCCGGGGGGCTGTCACCACAAACCAGTCGGAAATCTGCAGCAGTTCGTCCAGCCGATCAATCCCCCATATCGCCTCGACTTCCGGAGGCTTGGCCGGCGGCCGAACATCCACCGCATATACCTTCATACCAAAGCCGTGAGCCCGGCGGGCGACTGCCAACCCGATGCCGCCGAGGGCTAGGATGCCCATCGTCTGGCCGCTAAGCTCGATCATCCGGGCGGAGTATCTACTGCCATCCCAACGATGGGCCTGTTGGTCCTCCCACAGCTCCCGAAGATTGTGGGCGAACGTCAGCATCATCGCAATCACATGGTCAGCCATCGGGTTAGCGTGCGGTCCTCGCGCATTGGTCAGCACGACATCGCTAGCGACCAGCTCGGGCACCGTCGATAAAAGTCGATCAATGCCAGTTCCAGGCTCGTGAATCCAGCGCAGCCGCTTGGCGGTCAAAAAGACCTCACGAGATGGCGATCCAAAGCACACATCGGCGTCAGCTATTTCTCGCTTCTGATCCTCGGTAGTTGGGGCATGAATAAAGGTTACGCTGGGGAAGCTCTTGCGAAGGTCGTTGCTAAAATCTTCGCCCAGACGGGGGCCAAGCATGACAACTTTCATCGGCTAGTTCCTCCTAAAGTAATTTGCAAACTGATGTTCGCGCGGTGTCCGCGGCTTATATTCTCAGGGAACGCCGGTAGCCAGGCCGGCGGCAGGCGGCAGGCGGCGCTAGATTAGCAGACCATCCTCTTGGAAGCAACATAAGCGACACTTTGGCTCTGAGGATACCGTTTCAGCGAACTAGCGAAAAAGACTATCGAGGTCCAGATCAAACGGTGGTTCATTGCCCGCAAATAGCTGTGGACGCACAACGCCGCCGGCGCTGGCGAACATCTGATAGCGGCCGGTCGCCTCGTCCAGGACGAACTCGCGGAAGCTATGCTCCTGCGGGTCTATGATCCAGTAGTGGCGTATGCCGGCCTGCTCGTACTCGTTCAGTTTTTCAACCAGATCACGGGCACGATTGCCTTCCGAAAGGATCTCGACCACAAGTGTGGGCGACACTGAGGTCATATCTATACGTCCCCTGGTTCTCTTAGTGTGCAGCAGAGCGGAGGTCTGCTGGTCGTCAAAATACATTAGATCGGGAGTGACGTATGTTTTGCGAGAGTCTATCAGGAGGTCGGTATCTTGAACTACTTGGAAATCATCGCCGCCTTGCATCTCGATATAGGCTGTAAGCAAGCGGTCTAAACGTTTAAGAACGATTTGGTGATCGTAGTTTGCTCCTGGCGTCACGTACAGCTTCCCCCTGATGATCTCGCGCTCGCGGTCTTCGTCTTCGGGCAGGGCTAAGTAATCAGCTAGCCCTAGCTTCATCTCACGTGGATCAGCGATCAAGTCTCTCACCTCCAAACTAAGGCAGTTCAACCAAAGAGGCGGTCTAGGTCCAGATCAAATGGCGGTTGATTGCCCGCAAATAGCTGTGGACGCACAACGCCGCCGGCGCTGGCAAACATCTGATAGCGGCCGGCCGCCTGGTCCAGGACGAACTCGCGGAAGCTACGTTCTTTCGAATCGATGATCCAGTAGTGCCGGATGCCGGCCCACTCGTACTCGTTCAGCTTCTCTACTAGATCCCGGGCCCGATTGCTTTCCGATAAGACCTCGAGCGCCATCACCGGGGTCACCACACTGGCGTCAACTCGCCCTGTACTCCGCTTAATTTGCTCCAAAACGCCCATTTGATCCCGGGAAAAGTACATAAGGTCGGGAGAGAAGTAAGTGTTGCGGTTGTCAATCAGCAAATCCGTCCCAAACATCAATTGACGAGGATCCTCTCCGTGTAACTTCAAATAATCTAAGAGCCAGCTATTAAGTACGATCAGGATCCACTGATGCTCTAGTCCTGGATTCGGCGACACGTACAGCTTCCCCCTGATGATCTCGCGCTCGCGGTCTTCGTCTTCGGGCAGGGCTAAGTAATCAGCTAGCCCTAGCTTCATCTCACGTGGATCAGCGATCAAGTCTCTCACCTCCAAACTAAGGCAGTTCAACCAAAGAGGCGGTCTAAGTCCAGATCAAAGGGTGGTTCGTTGCCCGCAAATAGCTGTGGACGCACAACGCCGCCGGCGCTGGCCAACATCTGATAGCGGCCGTCGCCTTGTCCAGTACGAACTCGCGGAAGCTACGCTCCTGGGGGTCTATGATCCAATAGTGATGGATGCCGGCCTGCTCGTACTCGCTCAACTTTGCAACCAGATCGCGCGCCCGGTCAGACTCGGACAGGACCTCCAGCACCATCTCCGGCTTGGCGGCGTCTACGGCAATCCTTTTGGTAGTATTCCTGAGTTGATATAGGCTTGGTAGCTGTGCTTCGCCAAAATACATGAGATCAGGGGATACGTAGGTGTTGCGGGAGTCGAGAAGTAGATCAGCTTCAATCACTAGCTGTCGCCGATTACCGCCACAAGATAATAGATAATCTGACAACTCTGCCCATAGCTCTGCGACGATCCATTGATGGTCGAAACCGGGTCTCGGCGTCACGTACAGCTTCCCCCCGATAACCTCTCGCTCGCGGTCCTCATCCTCGGGCAGCGATAGGTAGTCTGCCAGACCTAGCTTCATCTCACGTGGATCAGCAATCATCTCCGAATCTCCCTGTATTGACCTACCAATAGTTTACTCCGCCGGCTGATTCTGATTAAGGCCGGCTCGCCGACTGCCAGATACGCAGGACCTCGGCGACGCTCCAGACCCGGGCGATGCATCCGTTTGGATCGTGTGGCGGCGCGGCGTCGAATATCTCGCTGATAGTGCCCAGTCCGGCCTCGCCGAGGTGCCCCGGGAACGCTGCAATGACTTTGCCCGGATCAAACTGCTCGCCCCGGACTCGCCAAGCAGCGTCGCAGTAAACGCCTATCAGCCAGGGCCAGATAGTGCCCTGGTGGTAAGCACGGTCGCGCTGGTACTGGTCACCGCCATAGGTAGCGACGTAGGACTGGTCGGTTGGTGCTAGCGTGCGCAGGCCAAAAGGCGTTACCAACTCGCGCTCGACGGTGGTCAACGCCGCTTCCCATCGTTCTTGGGCGAGGACCGGGTGGCGCAGCCCGATAGCGAACAGTTGATTCGGACGGATGGATGGATCGTTGCCATACTCGCCATCAACGACATCGAAGCAGCAGCCGGCCTCGTCGTTCCAAAACCTCTGGTTGAAGCCGGCCTGGACTTGGGCCGCCAACTCCTGGAAGCGAGCGTCCGGCCGGCCCAACCGCTGGCTCCACTCCGCCATCAACATCAAGGCGTTATACCAGAGGGCGTTGACCTCCACACACTTGCCACCTCTAGGCGTGACCACCCAATCGCCAACTTTCGCGTCCATCCAGGTGAGAGCCAGTCCCGGCGCGCCGGCCCGCAATAGACTATCGGTTGGGTCCACGCCGATACCGTGATGAGTGGCTCTAAGATGCCAGTCAATTACTGCCGCCAACGTGTCGAATTGTTCTTCTAGCAGGCTAAAATCGGCGGTGGCATCCAGATAGCGCGCGATTGCCTCGAAATACCAGAGGGCGGCCTCGGAGGTGTTGTACTCCGGCTCTTCTCCATGTTCAGCAAACGTGTTTGGCAATATCCCCTGATCGAGATAGTGACTGAAAGTAGCCAGGATTTGGCGGGCCTCGCTGTAACGCCGGGTAGGAAGGCAGAGGCCGGCCAACGCAACCAGCGCATCACGGCCGTAGCCGCCAAACCAGTGATAGCCGGCGATGGCCGAACGGCCAGTCTGAACCTGGGCAGCTTGCCGCCTGACGAGGAATTGATCGGCGGCCAGTGTCAGCCGGCGGCCAAATGGATCGCCGCTTGGGAAAACTGATTGCTCAATCAGGCTGGCCTGTCGATCCAACTCTGCTTGCAGGGACGAGTCCGGGTCCAGGCTATCAGCCGTGACCTCCTCGGCGCTAAAAACCAGCGTTGCGTAAGAGCCAGGCTCCATCCGAATGGGGAAGCGCAATGGCGTGTACAGGTCTTCCAGGAAGTCCAGGCCGCGTTCCCGTTCACGCCGGTGCAGGTGTTTCCAGTACCACAGGCCGGTCTCAACCGCGTGCGTCTCCGGCCAAGCAAAGATACGAATGGGGTTTGGGGCGCCACCCACCTGGACATTGTAGCCGCCATCCGCCCGTTCAGTTGAGATATGCCAGTCCAGCGAGCCCTGGGTCTGCTGGTGATAGTCACGGTAGGTGACAAAGGGGTCTATCCTCAGCGTGATGGCGCCGGGCGCTTCGGTCAGGTAGTAGCGGATATAAACCGTGTTCGCTTCTCGGTCCATCCACAGGATTTTGTGAAGCTCGACATCGCGGACCCGGTAGCGCCACAGCGGCAGAGTGCCAATCAGTTGGAAATCTTCGAGAAATAGATAGCCGGCCGGGTGGACCGTCCCGTCGTGGTATTCGACGGTTGATATTGACGACACGTCGCCGCTAGCGTCAACTTCTTCGTGGAGACGCGACACCAGCAGGGTCCGGCCGAGCGGAGGGCGCAACGCCGCTACCAACAGGCCGTGATACCGCCTGGTGTTTGTTCCAAGCGCGGTGCTGGAGGCGTATCCGCCAATGCCGTTGGTGACCAGCCACTCGTATTGGAGGGCGGAATCGAAGGCGATCAGCTTTTCGCGGGGCAGATGGATCTGTTGAGCAGTCGCCAGTGGCGATGGCGGTATCAGGGAAGGCGGCACATCGTAGATCATTGCACACCTCTAATGCACGCCAGTCCAAGTCAACCGGCGCTGCTTG
>JBCLEL010000087.1:0-8526 GCA_038913435.1 Chloroflexota bacterium | reverse complement strand
TGACCACGTGGGACAAAACCTGACGCAAAAAATCCTCAGCGATCACCTGGCTTCGGGGCAACTGACGCCGGGCGACGAGATCGGCATCCGAATTGACCAGACATTGACCCAGGATGCCACCGGCACCATGGCCTATCTGCAACTGGAAGCGATAGGCATTGATCGGGTCAAGACCGAGCTATCGGTCAGCTACGTTGACCACAATATGCTCCAGACCGGCTTTGAAAATGCCGATGACCACCTCTTTCTACAATCAATCGCCGCCAAATATGGCATCTACTTCTCCCGCCCCGGCAATGGCATCTGCCACCAGGTGCACCTGGAACGCTTCGCCGCTCCGGGCAAGACCCTGCTAGGCGCTGACAGCCACACTCCAACCTGCGGCGGGATCGGGACGCTGGCAATTGGCGCCGGCGGACTCGACGTTGCCGTTGCGATGGCCGGCGGCCCGTTCTATACCACTATGCCAAAGATCGCGCTGGTCAGATTGACCGGCCGACTCAGCCCCTGGGTAGCCGCTAAGGACGTTATCCTGGAGATGCTGCGCCGGCTCGGCGTAAAGGGCGGAGTCAACAAGATATTCGAGTATGGCGGCCCCGGCGTATCAACCTTGACCGGGCCGGAGCGCGCCACTATAACCAATATGGGCGCGGAACTCGGCGCTACCACCTCGATATTCCCAAGCGACGAACAGACCTTGCGCTACCTGCAACTGCAAAAGCGGGAAACAGTGTACCGACCGTTGAGCGCCGATCCGGATGCCGGCTACGATGAGGTGATCGAGATTGACCTCGGCTCTTTGGAGCCTATGATCGCTCGCCCTCATAGCCCAGATAGCGTAGCGCCGGTGTCGCAGGTCGCCGGCGTCAAGGTCCAGCAGGTGTGTGTTGGCAGTTGCACAAACTCATCGTTCCACGATCTGACGGTGGTGGCGCGAATGTTGAAGGGCAAGATCGTGCACCCATCTCTGAGTATGACTGTCACGCCAGGGTCGCGTCAGGTGTACGAGATGATCGCCAAGTCCGGCGCGCTAGCCGACCTGATCGCGGCTGGCGCCCGGATTTTAGAGTCGGCCTGCGGCCCCTGCATCGGCATGGGACAAGCGCCGGCCTCTGGCTCGGTTTCCGTCCGCACCTTCAATCGCAACTTCGAAGGCCGCAGCGGGACGCCCGACGCCCAGGTCTATCTGGCCAGCCCGGAGGTTGCGGCGGCCACCGCCCTGACCGGCTACATCAGCGACCCGCGCGCCCTGGCGATGAATGTACAGTTTGAGTTACCGTCCGAGTATGAGATTGACGACCGGCTGATCTTGCCGCCGGCCGCGGACCCGTCAACCGTCGAGATAGTGCGCGGTCCAAACATCAAACCGTTGCCACTTGCCAAGCCGATGACCGACACGATTGCTGGCGAGGTGCTGCTGAAGGTCGGCGATAATATCACCACCGACCATATCCTGCCCGGCGGGGCGAAGGTGTTGCCCCTGCGGTCTAACATCCCGGCCATCGCCGAGTACGTCTTCGCGCGGATTGACCCTACATTTCCGGAGCGTGCAAGGGCGAAAGGCGGCGGGCTGGTTGTCGGCGGAGCAAACTACGGCCAGGGTTCAAGCCGGGAGCACGCCGCCCTCGCGCCGATGTATCTGGGCTTACGCGCGGTGATCGTCAAGTCATTTGCCCGCATCCACCACGCCAATCTGGTCAACTTCGGCATCCTGCCGCTCACCTTTGTCAATCCGAGCGACTATGACGGGATCGAGGCCGGCGATGAGTTGGCGCTGCCAGCTGTTCGACGGGGGTTGAAGGAAAGCCGGCCACGGCTGACCATCCACAACCGCAGCAAAGGCCGCGCGTTCGAGGTGGAATACAGCCTGAGCCGGCGCCAGGTGGACGTGCTACTGGTCGGCGGCCTGTTGAACTACATGCGCCGGTAGTAGGCTTTCAGCAGTCAGCTATCAGCGGTCAGCTAGTTGAGCCATTCGGTGGTATCATCATTACATCTACGTATTATCTACATTGACTCATTGGTTCGTTGATGATGTGATGGCGGGATGTGAGCATGATGAGAACACAGAGTAGGAATGTCCTGGCGATAGGGGAACGGATCAGACAGGTACGCGAGCAGAGGGTTTGGGGGCAAGCGGAACTGGCGCGCAAGGCCGGCATCTCTGCTAACACATTGTACCGGATCGAGGCCGGGCGCCATGTTCCACGACCGGCGACAATCCGCAAGCTGGCTCAGGCGCTTGGCGTGTCGCCCGAAACCCTAGCCTGGTCGCTAGAGCAGGTGCTAGCAGAAGCGCCGATTGACGACGAGCCGGAGACGCCGGAAGAGGCAGCCGCTGTTCAAGAAGCCCGCGAGGCGCTGGCGCGCGGAGACGTAGTCTCGTGGGATGAAGTTAAGCGTCGTTTTGGCAGTGGTCACAGTCCCCCTCAGTGAGGGAAGATGATCTCCCATTTCTCCCGGAATGGCGCTAACTGTTCTAGCCCGACCATCAGTGGCTGTTTGGCCCTATCTAAATCTGAATGTGAATTCATGAACTTATCGCCCGCCTCTTTGGCCAAGCGTGCGACATCTTGTCCCGGGAGAAGGTAGGTTTCATACCCACCAACCGGCGGGAGCACAACGAACGCAAAGAAACCGTTGAAATCCCCCGCATCTTTCGGCACAAAGAAAAGCAAACCCTTCACCTGACGAACAGTCTTCACCTGAATTGCAGTCTGCCTTTGAGTTGCAGGATCAAGCGCAAAGATGTCCACCTTCGGATAGTTCTTAAGCGTTAGGCTCGCCATATATCCCCGCCGGCAGAGCTCGGCGGCCACGTAATACTCTCCAGCGAGGGCGGTCAATATCTTGTCGCCCTGCGATTTTGGCATCCTTCGTCTCCTCAATTCTTGAACTAGACCCGCGCCAAGCTCGTTTACTCGCGGATTCGCCTGCCGGCAGCGTCGCTTGACAGGTGCATATAGTAGATCATAAACATGGCGGCTGTTTTCCTGTAGCTGGCAGCTAAAGCACAGGCGAAAGCTAGGAGGACAAAGCGCATGCGCGCAATGCGACTTTTGGGCGAGAGGCAAGCGATTGTCGAGACCAGGCCGGAAACCCGGCCGGCCCAACCCGCCTCCCGATACCGCTTCGCCATCTGCCGCAGGTATTTCCGCCGCTCATCGCTCGTCATCCTTTCGTCTGCCGCCATCGTCCCTCGGTCACATTTTAGGTGAAAGAATACGGATAGAACGTGTTATACTGAGTTAAGTACACTTAGATTGCAGTTGGAGGCGGTCCACATAACCAGGGCGACAGAACTGGCTCGGCTGGCGGCTGAAGTGGCCTCAGAGCGTAAAGCCGAGGATGTAATCGTTTTGGACATCAGCAAGCTAACCTTCCTTGCCGACGTGTTCGTAATCTGCACGGCGCCAACCGAACGGCAGTTGCGTGCTATCAGCCAGGTTATTACGGAATCGCTAGAGAAGGATGGCGGACGGCTTCGGCGCAGCGAGGGCAAGCCGGCCTCCGGCTGGGTCTTGTTAGACTTCGGTGATGTCATCGTCCACCTGTTCTCACCAGCGCAGCGCGAGTATTACAGGCTCGAGCGCTTCTGGTCCGCCGCCACCACAGTAGTCCGGTTTCAGTAGCCTCAGCACCGAGACGCGATGAAAACCATCTTGGCGCTATTTACATCCAATTCTCCTCCCTCGAAGTCACCGTAGATGGCGTCTATCGGCAGGTCAGCCTGTTGTAACATGGCTTCCATCTCGTTGCGATAGAGGTATCGCATTTCAAATGCCGCAGTTGTTCGGCGGACAGACCCACCTGGTGAAACCTCATCATAGACAAAGGTCACGGTCACAATCTGCCGGATTATGTCAACTTCCTGCGAGCGGAGCTTCGTCACCGTCCATCCGGGCAGAGGCCCTGACTTGCTAAATTCTAAGACTAGCTGATTGTTGGTGTGGCCGAGCACGCCTATTTCCGGATTGGGCAAGTCCATCACAAACAACCCGCCTGGGCGCAAGTGCCGTCGCACCGAACGCAGGCAAGCCAGTTGGCGCGACGCCGTGGCCAGGTGCATAAACGAATTCATCGCAAAAATCACCAAGCCATAGCGCCGGCCGAGATCAAACTGACCGGCGTCGCCCTTGATGAGCCGAGCGTTATCGAACAGGCCGGCTTCCCGCAACCGACGCTCGGCCAGACTCAACATCCGTTCGGAGCTATCTAACCCATCAATTCTCAGACCAGCTTCAGCAATCGCCCGCGCTAGCCGGCCAGTCCCGCACCCCAGATCGAGAACCGGCCCGTTAGCGCCCCTGGCAAGCTGGACATAGAATCCAATGTCATCCTCATAGCAGCCCATGTCCAGGTCGTAGAAGCGGGCTATCTTATCGTAACCGTTGTCAGGCGCTTCCATCTCTCATCCCCTGACCCCTTCTCCTGCCAGGAGAAGGGGAAATGATTAGTGGGGGACACCCCCACATCCCCCGTCAATGGCTTCGCCCCTGCACCCCTTAGAGTCCTCCTAGCATAGCCTAAGACCTCGTTTGAGTTAACACTAGCTCCGATTGATATAGTCCTTGAGGTCGCTATCATTCCCCTGAGCAACTGCATCGGGATCAGATGCGGACCGATGACGGATCAAAACGACCGAGATCCATAGCCATTGGCCGGCTTTGAGTGGTCAGTCCGCCATCAACGTAGTGAATCTGTCCGGTGACAAAGGAAGCGTCGTCGGAAGCCAGGTAGGCGCAAGCGGCGGCAACGTCTTCCGGGCGACCGATCCGTCCTATTGGCAGGACTTCCAGGCGCGATTGAATCTCCTCGGCGGTGGCTCCGACATACCGTTCTGGGGACCAGCCGATGCCAGGAGCCACGGCGTTGACTCGAACGCCGAAGGGGGCCAGATCGAGAGCAAGCGCCCTGGTGAACCCATCTAACGCGGCTTTCGACGTAGTATAGGCGACCATCATACGCGAGGGCCGGATTGACACGACTGAGCAGAGATTGATGATTGAACCGCTACGCTGGCGAGCCATCAGCCGGCCGGCTCGTTCGGAGCAGTAGAATGCGCCTATTACATTGGTGGCGAGAAAGCGCTCAAACAACTCATCGGTCAGCTCAAGAAAATGGGCGCTGGGGCCGACCAATCCTGCGTTGTTGATAAGAATGTCCACCCGCCCGAAGGCGCTGACCACCTCGTCGAACAGCCGGTTCACCTCTGATCGGACTAATACGTCCGCCAGGGCGGCGATGGCCGTGCCGCCTGCTGCTCGAATCGCATCAACCACCGCTTGAGCGGCTTCTGCCCGCCGGGCGTTCACTACCACCTGTGAACCTTCTCTCCCGAATCTTTCGGCAATCCCCCGGCCCAGTCCTCGGCCGGCGCCGGTCACGACAACGACCCGGCCTTCGAGTCCACCGCTCCGCTTTACATTCGGATGTCCAATCGGCACAGGCGTAGCCTAACCTCCTATCAGCATGAACCCAAAAGAGGAACAGGCCTTTCACTCTTTCAAAAAACGGAAGAATTTCGCACCATTGAACTCATAGTGCATGATCAGGCGACCTTTTCGGGAATGGTGGAACGATCTTCCGGTGGGCAGCCAAACTGTAGGGCTGGGGCTTGTCCCCAGCTGAACTAGGAAGCGAGCGGGGGACAAGCCCCCGCGCTACGGGACCTTGCCGACAATGACGCACATCCAAAGCCTTTCCCAGTAGACTATCTTGAACCTGCAATAGATGTTTGGCGCTACAAGCTCAACATCGGGCAATGGTATCGCCGGGGCCATATTACAAACCCTGGACACCACCGGCCGGTGGTGTCCAGGGGGCCGGAATGCTAGCTCTTAAAGTACCAGGTTTCAGGACGGACGTTAGCCGGCGTCAGGCCGGCCGAACTGATAGCCATTCTGCGCGGGACGTTCCCCACGTTATTCTTGACGATGTTCACGCTCAGAACAGCCGGCATCAGCCCGACTATGCCTATTATCCACAGCTCATCAACCTGAAGCTTCCACAGGTCCTTGCCCATGGGGATACGTTCGGGAGCGGTCACACCGGCCATCTTCCTGAAGAGATCTACTCCCTTTTGTAGAGAGTAACCAGCCGGAGGCGGCTTGCCCTCCTTGCCGTTAGTCTCAATCCACTTCGCGGTAAGCGGACCCAAGGGGGAAGCGCTGTATCCACCGCCGCTAAGTGGCACCAGCCCGTTCGGGTTGGTGAGCATCAGTTCGCTGCTATTGTTTTCCCAGAAGTAGATGGGGAACTCGTTATTCGCCAACCGGGTAGCCACCACAGTCGTGCTAGCAGTTGTCAAGTCCGCACGAATTCCTATCTTCTTCCATTGCTGGGCGATCATTTGGTTGATCCCAATGATCGGGAGATGCGCTTCAGGAGTGAAGGCAGGCAGTTCGATGGTCAGTGGGCCCTTGCCATCCGTCCGCAGCCTGAAGCCGTCGGCGTCCTTCTTGTCAAGCCCCAGTTTATCCAGGAGGTCGTTAGCCAGCTTCACGTCGAAAGTGTGGTTCTTAAGTTTGTACTCATCGCCTGGATAGTATGGGTTGTCCTTTCCAGGAATCCCCGAACCTATCGCACCCAACCCAAGGAAGAAGGTTTCATTGATCTGGGCCCGGTCGATGCCCGCCGATAACGCCTTGCGGAAGTCCAGATTCATTATCCATTTGGCGATCTCCGGATCCTTCTCATAGCTGTGGTTGAGCATCATGCCTGGCGCCGCGCCGTACAAGATTGGACTCAGCCACACTTTGTAGTTGCCCCGCTCCTGGTTTTGCAAGAAAACCGGCAGTTTTGACAACTGAGTGTTCCGCGATTCGACGTCGTACTCACCGGCGATGGCCCGCAGGTTAAGTATTTCGATGCTCTCCGCCAGCGTGTTCACTAAACTAGAAAAGTAAGGGAGCTGGTTGCCGGCGGTATCAACCTGGTACCAATAGGGGTTTGGCTCCCAGACCCAGGTGCTCCTGTTGACCGGGATTACACACAGCCAGGGCGCAACGGTGGGATATCCGGGGGTCAACCACCAGGTGTTCATCTTCTTGTAGAAGGCCACCCAGTTTTCAAACCCGGCATCCTTCATCAGCTTGTCTAGTGTCGCCTTGTCAGCATATTTAGCGTGGTACTTCTTAGCATAGTGCGCCGGCGCGAACCCGCCAGCTACGCCGGGATTTCCGAAGCTGGTGCCGGGACCGCTTACCCCGCTGACGCTGGCCAGCAGTTCGGGGAAGGTGAAATAAGGCTCCGGGAAGGTGTATCGGACGGTGAAATCGTCCACCTTCTCCATCTTACCTTCCTTGCCCTGGGCGAAGAAATCTATAGGTTTGCTGGGGGTTAGCTCCTTGTTGTTATACAAGTCTTCCCACCAGAAGATGAAGTCGTTGGCGGTCACAGGCTCGCCGTCAGACCATTTTAGCCCCCGGCGGAGAAAGATGGTGGTCGTCTTCCCATCCTTGGAAAGCTCCCAACCCTTGGCGACGTTGGGTATTATGCTCTGCATGTTGTAGTTCCACATCAGGGGGGAGTCGTGGGTGGCCCAGCGCGCAGCTGCTGGTGAGTCACTCGGCCCGGTGAAACCACGACGCCAGGTGCCACCATACTTACCGATTTCATTCAAGGGTTTGACTACCAGAATATCTTCTGGCACCGGTAATCGTTTCTCAATCGCCGGCAGCCTTCCTTCTTTGACCATACCGGCAAATAGAGGCGATTCCTTGAAGGCTTTAGGGTATTGCGACACGTCAACAACAATGGTGGCGCCTTCCATAGTCGGGTGCATGAGTTCCGGGCCTATCTTTACCGGCGGCACAGGCGTAGGCGTGACCACCGTCACCTTTTCGACGATCTTCTCTTTCTCGACGACTTGAGTGACCACCTTTTCGACCGTCTTCTCGACGATCTTCTCTTTTTCGACGAGCTTCTCTTTCTCGACGATCTGGGTGACCACCTTTTCCACTACCTTCTCGACGACCTGCGGCTGGCAGGCCGCCAGGATGGGAAGCGCGGCGGCTGCACCGACGCCTGCTAGGAACGAGCGACGAGTCACTTTGCGAAACATCAACTTATTATCCATCTGTCATCTTCTCCTTCGCTTTTTAAATAGGGTGTCATGACACTAACGATTGGATGGTCACATTCTACCTGCCCGGCGACATCCCCCCTATCATTCCAGATTTACTACACTCGGTATTCTCGCACCGCGCTCGCTTCCCGGCAAGTCGCGTCGACCCACTTGCGTTGATCTCAAGCCATATTTGTCTCTCCCGCCTTCTCGTCTCCTTCGGTGACGGTTTGGGCGGTCGTGACTATTGTACTCGAATAGTTCACGAGCCGACAACCATCCATTCGGCGCTGCGACCGAAGTTATCATGATGGTGAAATCGCCGCAATGATGGACAGTCATATTCCACTATGACCGAAGCGAAACGTCTCTTGCTGTTCAGATGATCCGCTAGTCATCATCGAGGAACTGCCGGCGTCGTTTCGCCGACCATCCCTGGTGCATGATCAGGCGACCCT
>JBCLEL010000086.1:0-8598 GCA_038913435.1 Chloroflexota bacterium | reverse complement strand
TCAATACACTTCTACACCTGATCGCTACATTTTGAACGTAATTTCCTCTGCGATCTCAGCGGTTTTAAGGTAATTTACTAAGGATGGTGTAACGCTATGACAGTTACCAAGACCCTTCACGTAGTAGATGTCATCAGGCAATACGGGAAATGCCTGGAGCTGATTTCGATGGACCCGCACTTTCACAATATTAGCGTCGGAATCTACCTCAAGGATGGCATTTGCACTGTCTGGACCTTCAGCCAGAAGCCAGGAGTCGAGGAAAGGATCAGCAAAATCCGCGATCAATTGGTGGCGCTCGGCGGCATGGCGCCCGTGGCTGGGACTCATGATCAGGCGAATTTCCCTTGCAACTACGTGCACACCCGACCGATAAAGTTCCTGCTCATGCAAGCGGTGGAGAAGAATCCTGAATATTCCCTGCCCGAAGGGGAGATCGCCATCAATGACTTCCGAACCAAGCTCAGGTTGAGCGCCGCCGGCCGGGAGGTTGATGGCCGCTGGATCTACACCGTAAGTGGCGACGGTGAGGCGCCGAATATACCAATGCGCCTGAAGGCGATAGTGGGGGGATTTATGCGCTACGGAGAGATGCAGCGGGTCAGCGACACCGAGGTGACATTCCCTTGCGGCCACCGCCACGACGAGCTAGTCCGGCTCCTGCTACCCTACGCTCGCAACGTTAGTTCGGTTGAGCAGATGATGGAGGCGGCGGCCATGCGTGGCCAGCTTACCACCGCCACCGCCGGCTTCGCGCCGCCGGCCTAAATGGAAATGGAGATCGTCTGCCGCGTAGGGGCGACCCGCCGGGTCGCCCCTACGCGGCACAACACGCAATAATGACGGCAAATCTGCGGAGGTGTTCTGATGGCATTTGTTGAGACTATGAAACCGCGTGAACGGGTCTTAAACGCGCTGGCGCGAAAGCCGGTTGACCGTCCGCCCGTTTCCAACCCTACCAACGTAGCGACCGTTGAACTGATGGACCTGACAGACGCTCCATTCCCCGACGCTTGCCGCGATCCAGAGTTGAACGCGCGACTGGCGGCGACCGGGTATACCGAGCTAGGCTTCGACAGCATCATGCCGTACTTCACGATCATCCAGGAATCTTCGGCGCTCGGTTGCGATATGCAGTGGGAGAGCAAAGACAACTGGCCGACCGTCCGCATGACCCGGCCTATCTGGAAGGAGCCGGAGGACGTGCACATGCCGAAGGACTTCCTCACCCACCGGGACAACTACACGATTCTTAAATCAATCTCAATTCTCAACAAAGAATATGGCGACGAAGTAGCGATCATCGGCAAGGCTATGGGACCCTGGACGCTCGCCTACCACGTATTCGGGGTCCAGAACTTCCTGCTGATGTCCATTGACGATCCCGAAAAGACGAAGCGGTGCCTGGATCGGCTGAAGGAGATCTCAGTCGTCTTTAGCAACGCCCAGATCGAAGCGGGCGCCGATGCCCTAACATTTCCCGACCACGCCACCGGCGATCTGGTGAGCGGCGAGTATTACCGCAAGTACCTGCTTGAACTCCACCAGGAGATGGCCGAGCGAATCAAATGTCCTTTGATCTTGCACATCTGTGGCTCCACGCTGGACCGTTTGGACTACATCGCCCAGAATCACATGGCCTATTTCCATTTTGACTCGAAGAACGATCCGCAAAAGATGATGGATATTGCCAACGGCCGCATCGGTCTGGTGGGGAATATCAACAACCCGGTGACGCTGTATTCCAAAGGGCCGGAGGAGGTGCGTGCCGAGGTGAACCGCTGCCTCGAGGCCGGGGTGAACATGGTCGCGCCGGAGTGCGCCATCCCGCTGCAAACCAAGCTGGAAAATCTCCTTGAGATTCCGAAAGCGGTCAAGGACTGGTGCAAAGAGAACTACGAGACCGAGCACTACAAGAAGAGCTACTCGCAGATTGGGGCTTGGCCGGCTTGAGGTAATCTGGTCGGAGGGTAGGGGCGTTCAATTGAACGCCCCTACGGATCCAACATTTCGAGCATTGAGAATCGCGTATGGTGGAGTGTAATTGATGCCTATCGTCCATGAAGGTCTGAAAAAAGAGCTGGAGTACGTCACCCGGCCCGGCGAGAGAAAGCATATCGAGGAGATCTTTGAAAGGGCTGATCCATTCCTGCATGACATCTCCCACAACCTGATTATGGGCAAGCAGCATGAGGTTGACCGGCTGACTAAAGAGGCGCTCGATAAAGGTTTTGCGGCTAATACTGTGTTGGACGATGGGCTGATCGCGGGTATGGCGGTGGTGGGTGTCAAGTTCCGCGACAACATCATCTTCGTTCCCGAGGTGCTGGTGGCCGCCCGCGCGATGAAGGCCGGCATGAAACATCTGGACCCGATCCTCTCCGCCTCGGGCATCGAGCCGCTCGGCACCGTGATCATGGGCACGGTGAAGGGCGACCTGCACGACATCGGCAAAAACCTGTGCATAATGATGCTGCGCGGCTCCGGTTTCATCGTTTACGATCTGGGCGTGGATACTAAGCCGGAGGAGTTTATCGAGGCGGTGATTGAGCACGACGCGCATCTGGTAGGCATGTCGGCCCTGCTAACCACTACAATGCCTAACATGGGCAGGACTATAAAAGCTTTTGAAGACGCCGGCCTGCGAGATCAGGTTAAGATCATGGTGGGTGGAGCGCCAGTCACCCAGGAATTCGCCGAGGACATGGGCGCCGATGGCTACGGCAAGGACGCGATGGCTTGCGTCGAGAAGGCCAAAGAGCTTTTGGGGATCGGTGCCGTGGCTTTTCCAGCGCCGGCGGCCAGATAGGTTGGTATGACTAACTCAAACGTAGATAAAGAACGCTTGCAGGCCAGTATGGCCCGGCTGTTCGATATTTACAAAGAGATAGCGGTAGTGGCCGACCAGGTCTCAACCTGGCGTTGCCTCTACAAGGACCAGCACGACCGCTGCACCGCGAAGTTTGGCTGCCGCAATCAACTCCACAGCAGAGTCCCCGGCGAGTTGCCGGTGTGCACCGGCGATGATAGGCTAGACTATCGCAGCGCTTGGGAGATTTAGAATTGGGCCTCACAGGTAATGGCGTATCGCGCCTAGAACTAGGGGCGTATTGCAATACGCCCCTACCGCATCCCGTTACTAGTTTCTGAATCATCTATGTGTCCACTTTATCACGGCGACCGCCAACTTGAACTGGTGGCCGGCAAGAGCATCTTCGACTACGCCGACAGCCTGAAAGTCCGGGTCCCGACCTCTTGCGGCCGGACCGGCGCCTGCCACGAGTGCATCGTCGAAATACGCCGTGGCATGGAGGCGCTGACTCCGCCCACCGAGCCGGAAAGTTTCTTGCGCGAAAACTACCGACTTGCCTGCCAGGCCAAGATTGTTGACCCCACCGCAGACATCGAGTTCGCCCTACTGCGCCGCCAACCAAAGATTCTGACTTACTCGGTCCGGCGCAAGGTCAAGCTCGATCCAATGACGGTACGGCGCGGCGATAGCGTTTACTTCCAGGATGAGCGGCTGGATGACTATCGCGGTAAAATCTACGGACTGGCGGTTGACGCCGGCACCACTACGGTCGTGCTCAACCTGGTTGACCTCGAAAGCGGCGAGATCATCTACACCAGCTCGTTCGAGAACCCTCAGCGTTTTGGCGGCAGCGACATCATGCACCGCATCTCTTACGATGGCGGGCAGTTTCACGGCGAACTGCAAAAAACGATCATCGCCGGCCTGAACTACGAGATACGCGACATGTGCCGGCGTTTGCAGTTCCACCTCCGGCTGATCTACGAGATGGTCGTCGTTGGCAATGCGACGATGCGCGACCTGTTTTTCGGCATAGATGTCCAGTCCATCGGCCAGAAGCCGTATAAATCTATCACCCAGTACGAGTTGGAGCAGGGCAAGCGGGAGACCACCGCGCTATATGTCAAAGCTAAGAACCTGGAATTGCGTATCTTTCCAGCAGCCAACGTTTATGGTGGGCCGCTGATCAGTTGCCATGTTGGCGCCGATGTGGCGGCCGACCTATTGGCCATCGGAATGGACCAGGAAGAGGACGTGGTGGTTTTGGTTGATGTCGGCACCAATACCGAGGTCGTTGTCGGCAACCGCCACCGGATGATGGCGGCCTCTTGTCCAGCCGGCCCCGCCTTTGAGGGCGGAAGCATCACTTATGGGATGCCAGGCTATGATGGCGCAGTAGAAAAGCTGGCGATTCAGAACGGCAATGTCAACTACCAGACTATCGGTAATGTTGAAGCGCAGGGTATCTGCGGGTCGGGCCTGGTAGACCTGCTGGCTGAACTGCGCCGGACCGGCAGGATGAACGAGTTGGGCGCATTTGACGATGGCGTCAACGAGTTCTACTTCGTGCCTGAAAAACGGATGTCGTTGTCACGGGCTGACATCAGCGGCCTGGCCCAGGCAAAGTCGGCTAACTACTGCGGACAGTGGATCGTCCTGCGTAAGTACGGCGTCCCGCTGGAACAGATCAAGCGGCTGTACCTGTCCGGCGGCTTCGCCAACTACATAGACGTTGACAACGCGATTCGGATCGGCTTCATCGCCAATCTTCCAAAGGACAAGATCGCCAAAGTTGGCAATGCGTCGCTGGAAGGGGCAACGATAATGCTGATCTCCGCTGAGATGCGCCGGCTGATCGAGAAGATGACCCGACAGATCGAGCATGTCGAGCTAGAGACGACGCCGGATTTCTTCGACATCTTCGTCGAAGGCTGCATGTTCAAGCCGATGAAGGCGTCGCTGGACGACTACTAGGCTAGCCCCTTTCATCCAACCAAATCCAAAATAGCAATCAGCAATCAGCAATCAGCTTAATCCAAAATCGGTTAATCCGAAATCGGCAATCTAAAATCAGGAGAACAGCGATGGCTGACCTAGCCGGCTGCGTCTATATCAATGGCGAGTTTGTCCAACCCAGCGATGCCAAGCTATCGGTCTTTGACGCCGGCTTCATCGGCGGCGTGATGGTGTTTGACGTGATGGCGGCCTGGCGGGGCTGGATCTTCAAGCTGGACGCTCACATTGACCGCTTCTACCGCTCGGCCCACGCCGTCCGGATTGAGATTCCTCACTCGAAAGATGAGTTTCGCCAACTCTTTATCGAGACCTACCGACGCAGCGGGTTGCAGGACTCCTTTATCGAGTGCCTTTTAACCCGTGGCGACTACCAGCAAGGGCCAGTCTACAACTGGCGTCCGACGGTCATCATCTTCGCGGTCCCTTACCGCTGGAACATACCACCGGCCAAGATTGAAACCGGCGCTTGCGTGATGTTTGCCCGCACGCCTAACCTGCCCTTCCAGTGCGTTGACCCTAAGATCAAGAACTCCAACCGCCTACACAGCTACCTAGCCGGCTTGGAGGGACACGACGCCGGCGTTGACGAGGTCATCCTGCTCGACCTATATGGCTACGTGACCGAGGGGCGCGGCTCGAACGTATTCGCCGTCAAGGACGGCCGGCTGCTCACGCCGTCCGAGGGAATCTTGCAAGGGATAACGCGCGAGGCGGTTTTGGAGATCGCCAAAGACATCGGCATCGAGGCCCTGGTTGGCGCGATGACGCCCTACGACTTCTACAACGCCGACGAAGTCTTCTTCGCCTCAACGGCCGGCGGGATCATGCCGATTGTCGAGGTGGATGGGCGGAAGGTTGGCGACGGCCGGCCGGGTGAGCTGACGTTGCGGATCAAGGACATTTACTGGCAGCGCCACGTCAGCCGGCCCTGGGCTACGCCGGTGGTGGAGTAAGACTCCGTAGGGGCGTATTGCGATACGCCCCTACCCGAACGTATATTCTATGATACAATATATTTAGCGGGACACGCTCAGCCCCAGCGGTCTGCGATTGTATTGGAATGAAATAATAACAGGAGGGAGGGGCAAAAAATGCGTATAGAGTTCGATGCCAACAAACTCAAGGAGCTAGTACTATACGTAGCCTATAAGTCGTTAGACGATCCGTCATTTGGCGCTACTAAATTAAACAAAATCCTGTTCTTTAGCGATTTCCTGGCTTACGGTCAGCTCGGAAAGCCCATCACGGGGGCCACCTACCAGAAGCTGGATCAAGGTCCTGCGCCACGCGAACTTCTGCCTATTCAAGAGCGCCTAGAGGAGAAGGGCGAGGTTATTCTGTTGGAGCGCAAATACTTCGGCTATGTTCAAAAGCGGCTGTGGCCATGCCGGGAACCGGACATTTCCACTTTTTCGCCGCAGGAAATCTCGCTCGTTGATGAGGTGATCGAAGCTCTACGCGATCACAACGCGTTTCAAGCTAGCGTGTTGTCTCATCGCGTACCTGGCTGGCAGCTCGCGGGTGATCGAGACGAGATTCCGTACGAGGCAGTATTTCTCTCCCGTGAACCGCTGACAGAGAGCGCCATACGGCGCGGCCAGCAATTGGCGGAGCAGTATGGCTGGCGGACGGAGGTTTAGAGCTCGCTCCGTCCGCCGGAGTGACTACTTTGAGAGCCAAGCCAGTATATACAGCCGGATGTCCGCCGTTTAGACGAGCAACTTCAGGGTGTTGAATGGGCTGCTGCTACAATGCCGGAGGCGTTTCCACTGATACCAGGCACCATCCTACGCGCGATTAGGACTGGCCGTTTCCCCGGCGCCCCACTACTGCGTATCTTTTTTACGATTGATGACGACATCACCTGCACGTTGCAATGGATTGAGATAATCGAGTCTCCGGCCGAGGCAGAGGACCTAGACGGCTAGACCCGGTACTCGCCGGCGATCTGCTCCTGGATCGCTGAAACCTCTCTGAACTGCTCACCCAACTGACGATAGACGCTTGTCCAAAGCTGGTACAACCGGCTGTAAAGCTCGGCCTTAGCCGGATCCGGCTCCGCCCGCCGGCAACTACCACTCGTCGAGAGGCAATCTCTATCTGGTTGGCGTCCTACCTAGCGCATCTTATACCAATTCACTTTGATAAGACCATAATCCGGCTCATAGAAATTGTCGAAAGATTGGCCTTTTGTGGGCGGCAATCGCCGGCTTAAAAGCCGGGCGCTTGTTATGGGCTTAAAAGCCGGCCTTCAGGCCGTTAGCAAGCGCCCGGACTTTAGTCCGGCGAACGACCCGCCCCACTAAATTACGGTCTATGTTAATGCAATTGGTATTATTGTATAATTAAGCCAGAATCGGGTGACCTATCGAATGTTATCCTTGACCGGACGCTGTAAATAGGTTTTCCTGCCGCAAGGCAGGCCCCGATTTTTATTTTAGGCCTCCAAGTAAAGCTCTCTCATCAAGAATTACGTCCGGCTCTTTTCCTCCACGAAAGACCGCCAAAGCAAGACGGTGGGCCGATGACTTTTTTCCAATCTGTCGGAATTGAATTTGCTTAGCGCGAAGCTGAAACCCTGCCTGAAGAAGAAGGTTAACCAGGTGGTCCTTGATCTGGCCTTCCCGGCCAGGATATTCAACATCAATAATAACTTGAGATAATTCCTCCGCATGACCCCGAAGCAGGAAACTTAGTCCTGCGGCAAATAACCGCATATATAACTGTGGTCCGAAGATCCCCTGCTCTCGTAATCGTTTGATGCAAGCCCGCTTGACAGTCGCCGGTATCAGAACGCTAAAGCTCGTCCCATTAGAAAAAGCCAGGACAGTATCATGACTGGTGTACTCTAGCTTTCCACTCTGGTCAACCTGAACGTCCATCAACGGACTTTCATCGTACTATTCAATAGGCTTCCTTTGCGTGAGCCGGCGCCAGTCGGCTATCGCCCGCCGGCCGTTGTCGAAGGCGATCTGGTCCGGCAGCTCGTCCGGCCCGAACCAGCCGATCTCAACCGCGTCGTCGCTAGCCTTCAACTCGCCGCCAATGATCTGGGCGGTGTAGTAGAAGTTGAGGGTGTAACGCCCGTCATCGCCATAGCGGTCCACATAGACACCAATGAAATCCTCAATGGCAACCTGTAAGCCGGTCTCCTCCAACGCCTCACGCGCCGCGCCGGCGGTCGGAGGCTCGCCGAGTTGCAAGAAACCGCCGGGTATATCCCACCAGCCCTTGAACGGCTCGATCCCACGCTTCACCAGCAACAGCCTGCCCTCGCGGACGATCAATACGCCGGCGCAAGGGGCCGAGTTGTGCCAGACGGTGCGCCGGCAGGCTCGGCAGGTCTGAACTTCGCCCTGCTTCTCATACCTCACACCACAGTAGGGGCAGAACAGATAGCCGGCCATCAATCACCTTCTCACGCCAGGCTTGAGCGCGCGCCAACAGCACAGCTTTTCCGTCTCCGCGCCACCGACCTCTTTCTCCTTGTATAGGATGCACACCAACTCGGTAGTTGGCGTATCGCCTGGGCCAACCAGTAGCCCCTCGGCCACCGGCGTCAAAGGGACCGCCAACGCTGACCGGGTGGTAGCGGCGCCTTCATATAGCTCGCAGGTCTTGTCGCTAGTATCCTTTCGCTGCGCGATCTCATAGAAGTTAAGTCGTAGCGCGTCCAGATGTTCGGTCACCGCCGGCGGGACCGACCTGCAGGCGACCATAATCGCAAACATACCCGCCAGCAAGACCGCTTTGAGACCCAGGGATGCCAT
>JBCLEL010000085.1:0-8604 GCA_038913435.1 Chloroflexota bacterium | reverse complement strand
TTGAAACCTCTGCTTTAGGAACATGATCTCGTCTTGTATCTAGGCAGGCACTCTATCCCGTGAGCATCACCTCCTTTTATCATATTAGCCCCAGTGCTCTGTCACACCTATTTTGAGAAATTGTCACTCTGAGGCCGAAGGCCGAAGAGTCTCGTCGGAGCGTGGAGATTCTTCGTCTTCGCTACGCTCCGGCTCAGAATGACATCCCTCAGATTCCCTGTGACATACCACTAGTTTAGATACTACCGCTTTGGTTAGGGCTCGTCGGTTCGCCCCTACTGTTGGCGGAACCATTGTAACACCATTTTGTGGTCGCAGTCGCTAAAGTGTCAAAGTCCCAGCGTGGAGCCGAGATACCGCCAGCCGGCAAAGTGATGGCTGATGTCGGTCGGACGGATTTCAAGCTCCTCGATGGTGGCACGATGCGGTAGCGCCGCAACCATCGTGACCACCTGGGCGATGTCCTCTGGATACATCCAGGTGGCTTGGACTTCAGGCTTGGGCGGGCCTCCCTGGTGATGCGCGGGAGTGTCGGTTGTGCCCAGCACGATCACGCAAGCACGGATGCCGTGCTGCCGTTCCTCCATATTGATGAAGCGGTTGAACATTATCATCGCGGCCTTGGCCGCGCTGTAAGAGGCGCCGGCCTCCACCGTCGGACGCTTGCCCGATCCGGAGGAGATGTTGATGATGGTGCCTTGTCGCTGGGAGCGCATAGTGGGCAGGGCAGCCTGCGCGCACATCAGGGCGCTGGTCACATTCAGGTCGTAGTTGGCCTTCCAGCCTTCTACCGTTATCTCTGAGAGCTTCCCCCGGCCAATATTTCCGCCGGCGTTGTTCACCAGGATGTCCAGCCGGCCGAAGCGCGATAGCGCGGCGTCGAATAACCCTTTCACCGCCGCTGGATCGGTCACATCGGCAGGGTAGTCCAGCGCCTCTGCTCCCAGAGCGCGTATCTGTTCGGCCACTTGCTTCAGTAGGTCTGCCCGCCGGGCCGTGATCGCCACCTTGGCGCCTTCAGCCGCCAGCGCCAGCGCGATGGCCTTGCCGACGCCGGCCGAGGCGCCGGTGACCAGGGCGGCCTGTCCTTGTAGTCGCCCCATTGTCCTGAAAGTTCCTCGCCTTTTTTGGGGTTGTAAGCCCATGAATACCATAGGGACAGGTCCGAGACCTGTCCCTACTAAACTACCCAGCAACACCTGCGCGTGGCTCTACGCACGAGGAGAGAGGAGGTCTCCTAGCTCCTCGCCAAGCGATCACGTCAAATTCAGTCGGAAACGGCGACCTTTCTCACTTCATCTCGGCGACGGTCTTGACTCGCAAGTACTCCGCCTGCTTCACCACGTCGAATACGCCTTCCCGGATGCGGCTGCCTTTGAGGACAGCCCGGTCCGAGATGGGGATGTGCGGCATATCCGCGACCGCCGCTTTTTGGATCTCGTCAAACATCTCCTTACGCTTGGAGGCGCTTATCTCCACTTGAGCTTTAGCTATCATATCAACCAACTGCGGATTCTTGTAGCGAGCGGCGTTGGCGTAGGAACCGCCTGGCACGAAGAGAGTCGTCAGCACGAAGATGGGCATCGCTACGGTCCCGGTCCATACTAACTCGTAGTCTCCGGCCGTCCAGCGTGAAACGATCACGGCGTCCTCGATCGGCTCAACCTTCCCAATGATCCCAATCTCCTTCAGGTTCTCGGCTATTATCAGCGCCGCCTCCTTCCAACCTGGCCGGGCGCTCCAGGTGAGAAATTGGAATTCGAACCCTTTGGCGTAAGGGGTCTCCGCCAGCAATTTCTTAGCGGCCTCAACATCGCGCTTGCCTCCGTTGGGGAGAACGCTCGCATGTTCGGAGACTTCACTGTAGATGAAACCTGAGGCGGCCGGCGAGAGGCCGAAGAACGCCTTCTGGTTCACCGCTTCCCGGTCAATCGCTAATGACATCGCCTGGCGGACCTTCACATCCTTGGCAAAAGGAGTAGGCTTCTCGAAGTTATAGGTGAGGTGATACATCCCGCCCAACGGGTGCCGTCCGGCTCTGACCTCTTTTGGCAGGTTAGCGGCGGACGAGTGCGGCAGGTCGAAGACGAAATCAACCACGCCGGTCGCCAGTTGGAGCACCCGCGAGGTCAGGTCGGGTATTGCGACAAGCTCGATCTCCTTTACCATCATCGGGCCGCCGACATAGTTCGGGTTCTCCACCAGCAAGGCCCTCGGCGTGCCAGGAGTCCACTCTTTGAGCAGGTATGGACCGGCGCTGACCGGACGGATGTAGTAGTCCTTGTCCGATTCAACCTTCGATCTGGGGTGCATGGCCACATACTGGAAAGCCAACACGTGGTAGAACTCCGGATAAGGGGCTTTCAGCTTCCAGATGAGCGTGCGGTCGTCGGGCGCGGTGACCGAATCAACCGGATTCAGGAAGGTGGCGCCTGGCCCTTTCCGCTGCAACTCAACCTGGTACACCGCATCGTCAGCCTTGACCGGCGTTCCGTCGGAATACTTGAGGTTGGGCTTCAGCTTCATGGTGATGGTCTTGCCGTCGGCTGAAACCTCCGCGCTTTCCACCAGGTCCGGCTTTGGCGTCTTGTCAAAATCGAAGCGATAGAGCTGGCCGGAGATAAGAACTGATGCCTGGTATCCAGCCACTGTTTGTGGCCTCATAGCGTCCAAGGTCGGGATCTGGTTGCTCTGGGCGACGCGGATTCGCTGGATCGGTGTGGTTGCGGCAGGCGTTGGTGGCGCCGGCGCCGCGGTTGGCGTGACAACCACGATCTTTTCTTTTTCGACTATCTTCTCAACTATCTTTTCTTTCTCTACTATCTGGGTGACTATCTTTTCAACCGGCTTCTCGACTATCTTCTCTCGCTCGACAACCTGCGTCACCACTTTCTCGACGACTTGTGGTTGGCAGGCGCTGAGCAGCGGGAGCGCTGCGGCTGCTGCGCCCAACTTCAGTAGCGACCGCCGGCTGAGTTTTCTGGGAAAACCTATCTTGCTCATATCCTTCTCTACCTCGTACACAAATTGAGATTGCTAGATTCATTCCAAGCGCCTTTGTAGTGGCTTTCCGCTGCGAGATAGCTGAACCGCAGCGACCAGATACGCAATTCAACCTTCTGTCCGACGAATCACCTCCTTGTCCGTTGCTTAGTTCTAGAGCCTCATTTTGTCATTCTGAGGGTCGCCTAAGACGACCCTCAGAATCCACCCCCAAACGGGTATGCCACCGCTGGAGCGAGACTCTTCGCTCCATTCGCTAGCTCAGAATGACAGTGCGGGACAATCGAGCGTCCAGCGCTTTTGATTATAGCGGTCTGTCCTCACAAATCAAACCTGGCTGGCGTTCTGAGAGCAATACGCCAATTCAATAGGGTCAACGCACTTTACGGTGAAATTGGCGTAGGGGCTTTAACAACTTGGTCAGGTACTTGTAGCGCGGGGCCTTGTGCCCCGCCGTCTTGCCCGTTGCGGGGGACAAGCCCCCGCGCTACGAGCTTCGGCCTACAGCGTTGAGCGTAATCATTGAGCCAGACCACGTCGCCTGTTGTAGGGGCAAGGCATGCCTTGCCCACACACAATAACCATTTCTATGTGATCGGCACCAGGCGAACCGGCTATGGTTCATAGATCAATGTTTGTGCCCATCGCTGTATTACCCAATTCAGTTGACAAAGATCATTAGTTCGGCGATCAGTCGCCGGCTTAAAAGCCGGGCGCTTAGTGATTTGCCTGAAGGCCGGTGGCGGTCTAGCCATCACCGAAAAGTGCGGAGCCCAATTCAATAAGCAAGCTCCATCGGCTTTTGGATCCGCCTCAACCGGCGCGGGTCGGCAGTTGCCAACAGGCGCTCGGAAAACATGCGCTCGCCCCACTGCTTTTCAAAGTTCTTGATCCGGCCGGTCAGTTGATAGTTGTGCCAGCGTTGGCGTGGCGCCTCGCAGTAATTGACCAAGATGGCGCGCCGGCGGGTCTTCCCGCCGAAGTAGGCATGACGGGTGAGCTGGTTGAAAATGACCACGTTGCCGGGTTTTGGCACAACTGAAAATGCGCCCGGTATATCGGCGCGTCCCACACCACCCAAACGTCCGGCGATGAGCGCCTCCTCCACCGGCCAGCCAAACTCGCGCAAGTGACTGCCGGGGATGAAATAAAATGCGCCGGTCTCGGCGTTCGGCTCGTCGAGGTAAAAGTTGCACTTCAGCCAGGTCCAACCGTAGGGGCCATCCACATCGCAGTGCCAGGTGCTGTCGCCGGAAAAGATAGCGCCGACGCCCGGCTCGATCAGCGTGCAGTCCTCGCCAAGCAGGTCCTCGACGACATCGTTGAGTTTAGCGTGGTCGAGAAGCTGGTAGAACCGTTCATCTTTTTCGAAAAGGGGGACTACCTGCCGTCGGTATCCGCGTGTAACGCTAGAGTATCCTCGCATCTCCAATGCAGAGAAGTATCCTTCTTCGTCTAGCTTCTGAAAAGTCTCGTCAAAGACCTTCGAGAAATAGGCTGTCTCGTTGGGCGATAACAGGTCCTGGACCTCGACAAATCCGAGCGTGCGAAACTGGGTAATCTGGTCCTGAGTCAACATCTCAACCTCCGATTATCTCCGCCGGCGCACCCGCCGGCACACCCGCCGGACTAAAGTCCGGGCGCTTGCGGCACGGCCTGAAGGCCGGCTTTTAACTCTGTGGGACTGCTGCGTAATTCAGCAAAATTGGTTGGCGACCAAGGTCTTTTCGTTCTCTGCTCTCAAGCCAACCCACCTCCCCAGGCGCTGCCCTGGCTGACTGTGAATGAACCAATACCTCATCTCCCTGACCCCCTTCTCCTCGCAGGAGAAGGGGGAAATGTAGTGGGGGACACCCCCAAATCCCCCGTCAAAGGGGGCTTCGCCCCCTCTGCACACCCCTAGTCGGGCTTCAGCCCGCTCAACAAGCGCCCGGCTTTTGAGCCGGCGACCGGGAATGGCATACCCAAAACAGGGTCGTTGCTCAATCAATTGATATTAACCTTTCAGGGCGCCCTGGGTCAACCCGCGCACGAAGTAGGTCTGAAAGATCATGAACAAGGCAGCGACCGGCACCGTGGCCACCACACCGCCAGCGTTGATCTGCCCCCAATAAAAACGCGCTTCGCTCATCAGAGCGTATAAACCGACCGGCAACGTTCGGTTGTCGGACTTGCGCAGGATCGCTGAAGCGTATAAAAACTCATTCCACGACACGATGAATGCGAACAGACAGGTAGCGATCAGCCCTGGCACCGCCAACGGCAGGATGACATGACGCAACGCTTGCAATCGGCCGGCGCCGTCCATCCAGGCCGCCTCCTCCAACTCGCGCGGCAGTTCGTTGAAGTAGCCGGTCAACATCCAGATGGCAAATGGAATCGCGCCGGTCGAATGGGCCAGGATCACGCCGACCGGACTCTCCAGCAAGCCGGCGTCGCGCAAGATTATCCACAACGGAACGAGGAGCAGTATGTGGGGGATGAGGTAGACCATCAGGATCACCAGCATCAAGAAGCCTTTAGCCCGAAAAGTAAATCGAGAAAACGCGTAGGCGGCGCATACCGCCACGATCAGGCTCAACAGAGTGGTCCCTATCGCGATTACCAAGCTATTTTTCATATAGAGATGGAAAGGAAAGACCCCCACCCGGCCGAACTGCCGTTCAAGCTCGTCCACATTGGTTGGAAAGGGAATGAGTCTTCCGACCAGGGCGACGTAATTATCGAGAGTCGGTCGTGACGGCAGCCAAGACACTCCGACCCGCGCCAGTTCGCTTTCCGGCTTGAGCGAATTGATTATTATCCAGTACAAAGGGAAGAGTACAAAGATCAGGATCAGACCGACTCCGGCGCATAGGAAGACTGCTCGCGCCAGCCGCCGCCGGCGCCGGCTTGAACGAGTGGTCGCCACAGCTCGTGTTTGGGATACGGCGCTCATCGGATGTTGATCTCCAGCCGGCTGGCCAGACGCAGATACAGATAAGCGACGACCATCATCACCACTGCCAGGGTCACCGCAACGGCCGAAGCGTAGCCAAAGTCGAATTCCAAAATCGAGGTGACATAACCATAAACCGGAATGGTTGTCGAATATCGCACTGGGCCGCCACCAGTCATTATGTAGATGAGCTCGACGTACTGGGACAGCCAGATCGTCCGCAGCATAGTGACGATCAGGATCATCGGCCGCCACAATGGCAGGGTGATCCACCACAACCGCTGGAAAACGCCGGCGCCATCAACCGAGGATGCCTCATACAACTCGTGGGGTATCGTCTGGAGGCCGGCCAGCAGCATAATGGTGAAAAACGGCACCCCATACCAGATATTAGCCACGATGACCGCCCACAAGGCGTATTGCGGTAGTGCTAAAAACGGGATACGGGCGTTAATGATTCCCAGCGACAGAAGTATGTCATTGATCAGGCCAAACTGACCATCGAACATGAAGGCCCACATCAGGCCGGCCACCGAGCTTGGCACGACCCACGGTAGGAGGATCAGTCCTCGTACAAAGGCGCGCCCGCGAAAGTTCTCGTTTAGGATCAGCGCGAAAAGCATTCCGATTGCGAGCTGACATACGACATTGGCTACGACCCATCTGGCGCTCAGCCCGACGCTCTGCCACCAAACGCTGTCGCGGGTGTAAAGCTGGACATAGTTGCTGAGGCCGATGAACTTGCCAAGTGTCGCTGGCTCGATCAGCTTATAGGAAAGGAAGCTCAACCAGATCGCCCGCATGACCGGATAAAAGACGATTGCGCCAAGGATCAAAAAGGCCGGCGTCAGCAGCAGGTAGGGCATCGCATGGGCACGTAGCCTTGGCCAGGCGGCCGGCAAGCTGGGGGTTTGAGCAATCACAGCGAACGTTCCACTCCGGTGAACACAGCAGTAATCGTAGGGGCGTATGGCAATACGCCCCTACGGGGGACGATCACTTATGGTTTGGCAAGGCGACGTCAGGCCCCGGGCTTCATCGTACCTAGCAGCACGTCGCGGGCACGCTCCATCCACTGCTTGGCGGTGATTTCGCCGAGCAGCGCTTTTTGCAGACCAACGTGGAACTCGGCACTGATTAGGGAGCCATATTTCGGATGCCAGTTGGGGCTCCGACCATAGGAATCGAACAATGCCGACATCGAAAGCTTGAAGGCTTCATCCTCTTTCATTTTCGGATGCTCCATCAAAGCTTTCGTGGTCGGTATCCGCTCGTCCGGCGCCTCGACGGTGAATTTCTTGCGCCATTCGGGCTGCATAAACCACTTGATGTACTCGAACGCCGCGTCAGGTTGCTTGGAGCCCTTGAGTATGCCGGGGCCATTGAAGTTCTTCCAAGTACCCAATCGGGCGCCCTTGGGAATCGCGATGTAGCCGAGGTCCTGGCCTAGACCATCAAGCATCTGCTTGCGCACGTGGATGCCGTGGTTCCACATCGCCATTGATTTAGCGATTATGCCTTGCGCGATCTTCGCGAAGTCGTCGGTCAATGATTCTGGCCTCACCCACTTGTTCTTGTAAAAGTCAATATACATTTGGGCGGCTTGTATGGCCGGCTCCTGGTCAATGAGTATCTTTTCGTTGGTGGGATCGAACCAGTCACCGCCGTGGGCGAAAAGCCAGGCTTCCCAATGCTGGTTGGCGTTTGGCCCACCACGCAACCCATAACCCCACAGGTTATTTTGCGGCTGAGCGATGGCCTTAACCGCATCCTTGAATTCTTGGATTGTGGCAGGCGGCTTGACGCCGGCTTTCGCCAAGATCGCCTTGTTATAGTACATGATGCTGGTGAAGCCTTCAGCCGGAATTATGATGACCGGCTCCGTTGGCTTCAGCCGGCCTTCAATCATGACCTCCTTTGGGATGTCTTTGGCAAAGTCGGCTTCAGCCAAGTATTTGTCTAGGCCAAGCAGCCAGCCGGCCGTGCCGAACTCGCCAACCCAGCCGATCTGCATCCGGACGTCGGTATCGGGTGGCGAGCCGGCCTGTATAGCGGTGATGAGGTTATTTTTCCAGTCCTTGCCGGTCGCCGTGAGCAGTTCGACTTGAATCCGGCCGGCGAACGCCTGGTTGAACAGATTGGCGGCGTCCTGGTAGTGGGGGTTGGGCGGCTCGATCAGGTTGTTCACCTGGATCTTCACCAGCGGCCTCGCCACCGGGGTGGCTACAACTATCTTCTCCTTCTCTACGATCTGAGTGACAACCTTCTCAACTTGCTTCTCGACTATCTTTTCAACTTGCTTCTCAACTATCTTTTCCTTTTCGACAATCTGGGTCACAACCTTTTCAACCACTTGCGGTTGGCAGGCTGCGACTATCGGCAACGCTCCGACCACGAGTGTCCATTTCAGAAAAGAACGTCGTCCGAGTCTCCTTGACTCAAGGTTAGTTGCCATAGTATTTACTCATCTCCTGCAAATGTGCGCTACATCAGAATAGACCATGAATCGAGGCGATTAGTGGACTGAACTAATAAAGTTTTGGCTGCCAGCGCCCAAGAGGATCCGACTGAATACTCCCACTAGATTTGTCAATTTCCTCAAGGCTTACGACGCCGGCAGACCATAAGTGTCATCAGGCAACACCTCCTCTCTAACGCAGACT
>JBCLEL010000084.1:0-8627 GCA_038913435.1 Chloroflexota bacterium | reverse complement strand
TAGTAGATAGCGCGACCAGTATCGGCGTCGAACAGAAAAGCGCTCTCGGTGTCAAACTCGACGCCTACCCAATCTCCTTGACTGGCCGGACTGTCAATCGGGACCGATATTATGCATTTGGTCTGTCCCCGCCGGATATGCAGTTTCTTCCGTCGGTCGGCTATTAGAGGTTCGATCAACTCCACTTGACCTACCATCGCGCTCAACTCGTTGGGCGGCGTAACTTGCGCCTTCTCCGGCAGCATCCCGACGATGACCCGCCGCTCATTGCGCGAGCGGGCCAGGATTGACGGAGTCAGTGGTAGGCTGAAACTCTCGCTGACTAGCCTGCGGCTTTCCAGGTCCACGGTGAAGAAGAAGAGGTTCAGGCCATTTTGATGGACAAAGTCAGCCACGAACACATTAGCCGGCCTGGCCCAGAGACCGATCGGCGTGCTGACCTGCTCCAGCCGGCTTTGGCTCATCACCGCGATGCGGTCAGCCAGGGCGAACGCTTCGGTAACTGATGGGGTGACATAGACCACCGTGCGTTTCACCTCGCGAATGAGCCGCTTGATCGCTATTCTGGCAATCGCGGCAACTTTTGCGTCGAGATTCGACATCGGTTCATCGAAGAGGTAAACGCGCGGCTCGCGGACAACCGCCCGCCCGATGGCGACTCGTTGACGCTGGCCAACGGCAAGCTCGGACGGCCGGCGGTCAAGGATGCCAACCAGGCCGTAGCCCAGCTCTTCGGCGGTCTGTACGACCTTGCGCTGGATCATTCCCCGCTCCATGTGTTTCATCTCAAGCGGGAAGCTGATGTTGCCACGGGCGCGCCGGTGCGGGTAGAGAGCATAGCTTTGAAAGACCATCGCTACATCGCGCCGGTTTGGCGGCACGTGAGTCATATCTTGGCCGTCAATATAGACGGCGCCGGAGGTGGGTTGGTCCAAGCCGGAGATGATGCGAAGCAGGGTGGTCTTGCCACAGCCTGACGGACCGATGACGCAGAAGAACTCGCGGTCTAGGATGGTCAAGTCAATATCGCGCAGGATCGTAGTGTCGCCGATTCGCTTATTGACACGTTCGATACCGATCTCAGCCATCGGACCTGCCCTTCTGAGGCGAATTAGGCGCGGTAGCCAGCTACCTCACGATCGGTGGTTATCAAGCCTTTCAGGCTATGCCAGTGAACACCGTCATACTAATTCTAGGTTGTTTCCGATGCGAGCACGACTATTTAATATAACCAACTATCTTTCCCCTGGGGGTAAGGCTAAAAATCCACCTTTTAGCATGTCATTAAACTGTTTTGGATCAGCAGCACGACTAGCCATTTTTCCAAAAAGTCCAAAAGCTTTTCTTATCTCCTCCGGTGTACTGCCGGGAGTTAAAATTAAGTTCTCCCTGATTCCCATTTCTATAAATACTTTCTTAAAATCTGTGGTTCCATCATAGATGCCCATGGCCGCAATAATATGAATCCCCATATTATTCATATCTGTAATTACGCTTTTAACAGAAGCTGGGGTTTGTTGATTTGACTCTGTATCCGCTCCATCAGTTACCAAAAGCGTAGCTGTTCGTACCGTCACCCAATTATTTCTAAAATCCTGAGTTTTGGCAATTACACTTCCAAGCATTGCCACTGTCTCATCATAAAGAGGCGTACCTCCATCAGGTCTATAATTGCTATGATCCATCATGTTCGCCTTTTGCAAAGGATTCCAAGGGTTCAGTTCATAGCCTTTTAGATATCTTGTATGAAGCCAAACAGTAGATGGTCTTTCGCTATCTTTTAATGCCTGGATAACAGCATTGTGTCCTATTCGTACAGCCTCAGCATTGGATTTTGGATCATCACAAGAAGCAGGACGGGAAACCGGTCTTTCTGTTTTCGGATCTTTCTCGACAGCAACATTCAACGATCCGCTGTCATCAATTAATGCAGCTACAAGCAAGACGTTATCTTCTTTATATTGATTAACCGGACTTCCTAAAGAGAACTTTCTTGGGCTGACTTTCTTTAGAGCCTGCATTGAAGCTTCAGATAATACTCCTGCTCTTTTTGCAGAGTCTAATAATGTTAAACTTCGTTCAGGATCAGCCATATTTTGCAACTATACCTCATTTAATTAAACGGTCAATGTAAGTCCATGCAGGATTGAATCTTTTTAACAATTCATCTATAGGGTCTTGTAAATTGGGATCAGCATCGCTTTTGGATGTGTCAGGGTGTAGTGCTGTAGCAAATATCCGATGTATCCTTCTCACATCTTTTGTTTGGGCTTCATTAAATCCTGATAAAGTACGGTATTGTTCCGGTAAATAAATAATTTTTGCCATATCCTCAACTGTAAGGTATCCAGCATTAAATCCAGGATCAAAGAATCTTTTGATCTTGAGAATTCTATTATTATCTGACCAAATCTCCGGTATTAAATACTCTATTCCTGCCCTGACCCGCGTGGCCATCATGAGAACTCTTATTGCATCATTAAGCGAAACTTTATGTACTATACTCATCCCTGCTTTAAAACGATCTAAAACATATTCATACTGATCACCTGAATCTCCGGGCCGTATCGGTAAAAGTTTGCTTTTTGCAGCTTGCCATTTCCTTTCAAATTCCTGCTGTCCGGTTATCCATTCAGGATCTTTTGGTTGAGCAGGTCCGGTACTTGGCGCTGTATTAGGATTGGGTGGACCTCCTGCTCCTGGGATTCCTCCAGTTCCAGGAGTTGTACTCGTAGAAGAACCCGTACTTGCTGCTGTTCCTGCTGTTGCTCCAGTACCAACTCTTTTAGAATTCTTTCCTCTTCTATAGACTAGAAATGCAGCAGCTGCCAGTAGACTACTACCTATTTCCCTCCAAGGAAACCCTCCTTCGCTGTCTCCACTTCCAGAGCCCCCAGGTTGGGATCCAGGTACAGAAGTGGTATTAGATTTAGGGGTCTCGATGCTAGGTGGTTTTGCTTGTTCTGTAGCAGTTGCCTGAAGTGAACCCCGATATCTAGCTGAAGCTTCATTCATAGTAGCTCTTGCTGCGGCTGTGGCAGCTGGATTAGCTTCTGCTGTAGCAGTTCCCTTGATTTCAGCTTGTTCTTCACCCAAAGCTTTAAGCCTTATAGTGTCTGCTCTGGCTGTAGCAGTTGCATTAGCTTCAGCCGTGGCAGTTCCCTTGATTTCAGCTTGTCTCTTGCCTAAAGCATCTATTCTTCTGGCTTCTGCAGTAGCCGAAACATCAACAGGAACATGTGTGACTGTTGACCTGGGGTTCTTTCTTTCATATTCTTCTTGAAGTCGAGCCTTCTCTTTGTTAAATGCCTCGTCCAGTCTGGCCTCTGTGGTAGCTTCTTTGTCGGCAGGAGCAAGAACCGGTGCTGGTGTAGCTGTCGCAGCCGGTATAGGTGTATTGGTGGGAGACTGTTTTAAGGCAGTAGCCTTTTTTCCCAAATTTGCTATTACTGTATTTTCTGCATTCTTTTTTTCCTGATCAGCAATAGCTGTCTGCAAACCTGCTATTTTAGTGGCATTAGCATCGGGTGTAGTCACCTGAGATGGTGTCTTGGTTGATGGTTGGGTTTGTGTAGTTGTATATGACACTGGGGTTTGGGAGGTATAATTCGGACCATAGGAATACGTGATGTTTAGTTGATTCCCTTCTGAATCGGTAATAATTTTGATGTAGGAGCCGAAATCTGACTGAGGGTGTACAGTGATGTTTCGACCGGAGTTATCAGCTACGCCTAGGTTGTACGGACCATATGAACCCGAGCGGTGGTTGCCCTGGCAGTCCGAAAAGTCGTAGTAGTTCGTCGCCTTCAAGTTTGCACCAGGACGTAAGCCGGTCACCTCCACTGTTATATCCCATCGGCAGTCACCTACACGTTGGATTTCAGAAATTTTGCCAGTGGGTGAATCAGCATAAACTATAGAGGGATTTACTGCATTGTAAATTGCATCTGCAGCTATTATTGTGCCGGGGGTAGCTGTTAAAATAGCCAGGAATGTTCTGGCAGTAAATACAGACGCCCTTGCCCAACGTGGAAGATGTAGGTTGTAATCCAAGCTCTGCTCTATCCGGATTAATCATAGTTTGAGATAGTTTTGCCAGAATCATACTTTGGGGTCATGGGTTTGTGGAGGCACTCGCTCGCAGCAGGGCACAACCAGCAAAATGAGCCTCGCCTCCTTGTTCGGCGCCTGGCGCGCAAGGGGACTTAATCCATTGCTCGAATGCCGCAAGCTACTCGCATCCCCTCAAATGTGAACACTTACTATTTAATCGGTGGGCCTGCCAGCCAGTCGAAGCCGATCTCCGGATCGTCGTGCGGGATCCTACCCTCTTCAGCAGGGTCATATACAGATGAAGTTACATAAAACAAGTGGGTGGTAGTCAACGCCTTACAGCCGTGAGCCACACCCGGAGGTATCTTCAGCACGATAGCGTCATATCCCTCCCCCATGTAAAGCGTCTGGGTCTGGCCGGCCGTTGGAGAATCGGGACGATGGTCATGCAAGGCTACCTTCAACACGCCGATCGGGACGTACCACCAGTCAACCTGCGTCTGGTGGATGTGCCAAGCCTTTGCGGCCCCCGGATACATCAGCGAGTGGCTTAGTTGAGCGAATCCTCCGGTAAAGAAGCTGTCGGTATGGCGGATGATCTCGCGGAAGAAACCCCGCTCATCATGGTGTGTTTTCAGTTGTTTTATCTCAATGCCGTGTATCATCAAAACTATCTCCCTTCTTAACGAAAGCTGGAAGGAGAATACGTGGCGATTATAGCAGTGAGTTCCGCCGAAGCGAGTCACCCGGTGCAGGCTGGTTGCACACGGCTTTGAACGCTATCACTCACCTACCCGTTTACGCCGATGGCGGAGTCAATCTATACTGAGACTGGAAGCGTTTTTCTTGGAGAACGTGAGCGACTTGTCTGAGATTGAGGGGCGGCTTTCCCAACAGCTATTGGCGATGGTCGCTGACGACCTGACTGGGGCAACCGACACTGGGTTGCAGTTTAGTAAGACCGGCCTGCGAACGGTCGTCTACTTTGATCTGCCACGATTGCCCGGTCGCTGCGACGTAGTCGTCGTCATAACCGAGTCGCGTTCGGAGTCGGCTGTCGAAGCCGGTCGGCGAGCAACCCAGGTTGGCACTAGGCTCGGCATGTGGAACGCGCGTCACGTGTACAAGAAGATGGATTCAACGATGCGCGGCAACGTGGGCGCCGAGACGGAGGCCCTGGCGGTCGCGCTGAACCGGTCGCTGGTCGCGCTGACGCCGGCCTATCCGGCCAACGGCCGGACGGTTGTTGATGGTTGTCTGCTGGTCAACGGCGTCAAGCTGGCTGAGAGTGAGTTCGCTCGCGATCCGATCTGGCCAATGCGACGTTCAAGTGTCGCTGAGATTCTCTCCGACCAGACCGACTGGCGGATAGTGGAGGTTGGCCTGCGGGAGGTTCGACGCGGCGCCGATGGACTGGCCGAGCTATTCAGGCAGATCGCGGCTGAGAGTGAGCCGACGTTCCTGTCGTTTGATGCAGCCGAGTCCAGTGATCTTGCCCAGATCGCCGTAGCTGTCGCGCGGTCTCCCTTCGTTCTGCCGGCGGGATCGGCCGGCCTGGCTGAGTGGCTCCCGACCGCTCTGGGCATGAGGTCACCGCTGGTCAGCTTTGGCCCGCGCCCGCCAGCGGTGGATTCGGCGCTGTTCGTCGTCGGTAGTGTAAACCCGGTGGCTCGCCGGCAGTTGGATACGCTGGTGCAAACTGCTGGTGTGACGGTGGTTGCAGTTTCAGCCGCCAGATTGACCGACGTTGATGCTCGACTCGCTGAGATCGAGCTTTGCGCTCGAAAGATAGCGAATGCGATTGAGTCTAACTCGAACATCGCTCTAGTGATTGATCTTAGCGATGGCCCAGATGCGTTGACCTCGCTGGCCAATAGAGCTGGCCTAACAGTGCGTGAGATAGCGCATCGTATTGTCCAAGGGTTAAGCAGCGTGGTAGTGCGCGCCTGCCCGCTGAACAGCCGGCTTGGACTGGCTATTACTGGCGGTGACACTGCGATCTCCGTGTGCCGGGCGTTGGGCGCTGGAGGCTTGATCGTCAACCGCGAGGTCGCGCCGGGCATCCCGATCTGCACCATGATCGGCGGCCCCCACGACGGCGCGCCGGTTGTCACTAAGGCCGGCGGATTCGGCGAGGACGACGCGCTGGTGCTAGCTCTGCGGACGTTGAAGGGCGAGCGCGTCGGATGATACCGATCATCGGTATCACCATGGGCGATCCGGCCGGCATCGGCCCGGAGGTCATCCTAAAGACGCTGGCCCAACCTGAGGTCTATGAGCTTTGCCGGCCTGTCGTCATTGGTGATCTGGGCGTGATGGAGCGTGACAATCAGCTTTTGAGACAGGGGCTGTTCGTAAATCGTACCGACAGCGTCGAGCGTGCGAAGTTCAAATTTGGTGAGGTGGAGGTTGTCCAGGCTACCACAGTTGATCTGGCCGGCCTTCAGTACGGCAAGGTAGACGCGCGGGCCGGCCGGGCTGCCGTAGAAGCAGTATTCAAGGCGATTGAGTTGGCCCAGGCCGGCCAGATTGACGCAATCGCCACCGCTCCACTCAACAAGGAGGCTATGCAAAAAGCCGGATATAAGTATCCCGGCCACACCGAGATTTTGGCTGAAAAGACCGGAGCTAAAGATTATTCCCTGATGCTGGTCGCCGGCCAATTGAGGGTGATCCACGTCACAACCCATGTCGCGATGCGCTGGGCCTTAGGGTTGATTGAGAAAGACCGCGTCCTGCGCTATGTCAGGTTGGCAGACAGGACAATGAAGTCGCTCGGCATCGCCAGGCCGAGAATCGCAATCGCAGGTCTCAACTGCCACGCCGGCGAACACGGGCTGTTTGGCGATGAAGAGATCGAGCAGATCGAGCCGGCGGTGAAAATAGCACAAAACGAAGGGATTAACGCCAGCGGGCCCTGGCCACCGGACACGATTTTCTACCGGGCTAGCAAGGGCGAGTTTGACGTAGTGGTGGCGATGTACCACGACCAAGGCCACATAGCGGTGAAAATGCTGGGCTTTGAGGCCGGCGTCAACGTCACGGCCGGCTTGCCGATCATCCGAACGTCAGTTGATCACGGGACCGCGTTCGACATCGCTGGCCGGGGCATCGCGGACGCCGGCAGCATGGTTGCGGCGATACGGTTAGCCGTGGAGATGGCCGAACAGAAATTGGCAGGATTGTCTGGGGCGGCCGCACGCTAGGCAACCTTGCCCCCGGCCAAACCGAGGAGAGATACGAGCACTCCCAACACCGCCGCCGAGCCGATCAAGGGCATCGTTCCTACCTTCAGCCTCACCAGAGCAACCAGAGCTATCGCCAGTATTGCGCCGGTCAGAAGATCTGTCACCGCCGACCGTGCTAGCAAGATACCAGCGCCCAGGATCGTGCCTACCACCGCCGCATTAACTCCCTTCAGAAAAGCGCGGGCGGTCTCGGACCGGCGAAGACGGCCCAGAAATGGACCGGTGCCGGCCAGCACAATTGCGAAAGCCGGCAGGAATATCGCCGCTGTCGCAATTGCTGCGCCGGCTACTCCTGCGGCAGCGTAACCGACAAACGCCGCCGTGATGACGATCGGCCCCGGAGTGCTCTGGCCTAGCGCGACACCATCAACAAACTGCGAGGCCGACAGCCACCCGTACACATTCACCACGTCATGCTCAATCAGCGGGATCATCACGAACCCACCTCCGAACAATAAGGCGCCGGTTTTGAAGAACACCCAGGCGAGTCCCAACAACGTTGGCAGCGTGACATCTGGGATCGGCATAGCAGTCAGGAAACTACCCATCAACAGACCGTAGCCAGGAAATCCAGCCAGTGGTCTGGTGTATAAGACGATCCCAAGCAGGCCAGCGACGATCAGCGCCGGCAGCTCCAGGCCGGGTGAGACTACTGTCGTTGCTAGCGCGGCAAGGGCCAGTCCACCAAGCCGCCAGTCACCGACAGCCGACTTTGCCAGCCGATAGGCCGTCACTACGATTATTGCGATTATCGCCGGCTTCACTGCGTAGAACAGCCATCCGATCTGCGGCAGTGAACCGAACTCGAAGTAGGCCCAGGAAAGCGCCAGGATTATCAAGAAGGCCGGGCTGATGAAACAGATTCCCGCAATCAGCCCGCCGGCCAAGCCGGCCCGTAGATAGCCGAGATGGATTGCCATTTCGGTCGAGTTTGGGCCGGGTACCATATTGGTCACCGACAGCGCGTCAAGAAACCGCTGGCGGTCAACCCACTTCCGCCGGTGGACGAACTCGTCCTCCATCAACGCGATGTGGGCAGCCGGCCCGCCGAATCCGATGACTCCCAGCCGGAGGAACGTTGAAGCAATCTCGCTGAGCAAACCTGATCCGGGTTGCTGGTACAAGACGGACCCCTCTTGGTGCAAATTCCGCTGGTAGCCCAGAAAGATGGCGGCAGATCAACGCCCGCCGGCTGGCGGTGATCTGCCTGATGGGTTCCCGTGATCGAGAAATGCCAAACTATAGGGAAATTATGCTATCCTGGATATTACTAAATAGCTAGCCTTTTGATTGGTATTCCGCTGGACATGCCTCTGCTTGAGTAAG
>JBCLEL010000083.1:0-8630 GCA_038913435.1 Chloroflexota bacterium | reverse complement strand
ACTGCCATCCAGCTTGACGTTCCAGCACGGGACGAACGCCGTGCCCTGGTGCACCCGTTCAAACCCGCCCTCCGAGCTAGAGACGGTCTCAACACTGTAGTAAAGCAGGCGACATAGCTCGCCGAAATCAACCTCGACCTGCAAGCCAAGATAATCATTGCGAGCCATAAAGCCTGCAACCCCGTCAGCTTCCCCGGTCGCGTCGAAGGACATACGTTTACCACCGTTGATCGCAAGCCAAGCGGATGGATTGCGGCCGCCAAGCAGGTTCAAGTTCAGCTCGCTGGCATAGACGAAGGAGACCATCTGCCGACCGCGATTGGCGATCTCGACCGTCAGTTCAACCGAACACTCGTCGAGCAATCTTATGGTCTTCCGGATTGATATTGGAACCTGCCGCCCAGTGGATGAAAAGAGTCCGTCGCGTTGTAGTGTGACCGCCGGCTGGCTTGGGTTCTGGTTGTCGGCGACTTCCCAAACAGATTTACCAAAGTCTCCGCAGTCTATCGGTTCTGAACATTCAAGCTGGTCCACTATTGGATGACGGTCAAATAGCCGGTCGCGGAACAGCCCCCGCCGGCCATCATCGTAGTTGAGCCATTCAGCGAGGCCGCCTTCCTTGCTGCGAACCGCCTCGTGGATACTTTTTGGTCGCTCTTCCTCGTCCGCAGATGCAGCCACAGCAGACAACTGGCGGTGATACGCCTCCGGCCGGCGAGCCACTAAATCCACCAGATTGAACGGTGGGGTGAACGAGTCCCATTCAAGAGCAATGCCACCGCGAGCCGGGTCAACATAGAGGGCGGAACGAGCGTTGCGCAGGACTATCTCTTTACGTCCATCCAGGTCAATGTCGCGGGCTTCGAAGGTCGGCTGCAACCAACCATCCGACCGCATCACATCCTCTGCTCTGATGAGATTGAGATAGACTGATGACCTTACATCATTCAAGTAAACACCGCCGAATACACCATGCCAGTAGGAACAGTTGCACTGTGCCTTCCAGAGGGCGTCAAGCGCAGCGGCGTGCCTGTTCGCATCTTGCCACGTTCGACCATGAATTTGCTGACTAAGATATTGGGCGCGCTTGTGCATCTGGTTGATTTCGTCGTATTTGACTAAGAAATTGCGCCAGAACCCCCCGCGCAGGAACGATAGTAGCTTGAAGTCGCCGGCCTCCTCAACCTGATGCGCCAGTTGGTGGAAGGCCGCCGCGCTCTCCGCCGGCAACGACCACTCACCCATCTCGGCGTAGGAAGCGGTCGGCAGGTAAACGCGGCCGGTCGGCGGATCGCTCTGCAACACCTCCGCCGGCTTCACCATTTGGATCTGGCCGCTGTGTCTCTCTAGCTCGCTAAAGAACTTATCAACCCAGCCCTTGTCCCAACACCAGATGTCGGTTTCCGGCCAGACGCCAAACTTCTCGCCATCATCCCCCATTGTCAACAGCCGACCCGGCCAACGCTCGCCGGCCTTCAAGAAAAACCCGATGACCCGGTCTACCTCCCACCAAGGGATCGCATAGCGCAGCGTCTTGCTAGTTGGGAATATGCTAAGGGGGCAGCCTTGCTCTTCAGTCAGATAATGGCCAAGTAACTCCTCATCCGCCATCCCTACATATCGAAAATGGGTATCATCGAGCGCAGTCCAGGCCAAGCCGGCCTCGACAATAAACCTGGGCAGATGCGGCTCCCAGACCCGCTCGGCCAACCACATTCCAGCCGGCTGCTGGCCGAACCGATTTAGCAAGTATTCGTTCATCTTTCTGATCTGACCAACCTGGTCAGCAGCTGGGATTGAAGGCAAGATTGGCTCGTAGTAGGCGCCGGACACCATCTCAACCTGATCGCGGTCCACCATAGCTGCTAATCGGTCGAGGAACGTGGGCTGGTTCTGCTCTAGCCAGTCAATCAGCGGCCCGCTGTAGTGAAGGGCGGCCCTGACCCCAGGATGCCTCTCTAGCGCCGATACCATCGGTTCGTATGCCTTCTGGTAGGCGTCGGCGAAGACCCAGGGGAAGTTGCCGACTGGCTGATGGTTGTGGAGGATAAGAGCGAATCGAATAATCGCCGATGCTCCTGATGTTGTAGGCTACCTAGGGTGGTTTGCCTGCCCTGGCATTCCCAGTCTAATGACTCCTGGCCTTTTTCTCAACCGCTGATCTTTGAGAAACCCAACTCGACAGATGTGAGGGTGTTTAGCGATACTCAATTGAGCGATCGTTCTACCTCTGACGACCATGTTCTCGCCCGCCGCCACTGACTATGATCTCCTACGATACGGATCAAATGACCGCCCGGCTCACTTCAGAATCTGTTTTACTATTCCATCAATCTCGGCCAATTCGTCCTTCAACATCTCACGCGCCATCCCCCGCAACCGGCCGATGCTCTTGATATCTCCGGCCCCGCCGCCGTAGGGGCGACCCGCCGGGTCGCCCCTACCTGTCCCTAACGCTCACCCTAGAATCTGCCTCACCAGCCCATCAATCTCCGCCAATTCGTCCTTCAACATCTCCCGCGCCATCCCGCGCAACCGGCCGATGCTCTTAACCTGGCCGGCCCCGCCGCCGGCCAGCCATTGCGTCACCCTGGCGCTGCACTCCTCGCCCAACTCCGCCAGCCGGCGATGGATGGGATTATCAACATCGAACTTAGGGATAGGAAGTTCGAGGACTTTCTTGTGAAAGTGGCGTGGGCCCCATAGTCCACGCGCCTGCATTGGTTTTACAAGCTTATCTATCGTCGGCGCATTAAGAATGGCAGCTACGTAGTAAGCTTCATCCTTGATAGTTGTTTCGTAGTGGTACGTGACGCTCTCTGCGGCAAATGACTGTGCGACGATGTGTTGCCCGTTGATTTCAAATTCGAGTCGCTCGTCTTCTACTATAGCTGCCGTCAGAAATGTCCCAGAAGTGTTGTAAAGCACGCGATATTTCGCTTGCGGATTCTGTACCGTCAGCTTTTTGCGATAGTCCAACCAATCCAGCGCAGTACTTCTTTCCGCTTTCGTACTGCGCAGTCTTACCCATTCTTCTTCCACTTTCTCCACCCATCGCGCCAGGTTGAGAAAGCCGCGCTGCCGGGCTTCGCTGGCGTCAATCAGCCTGTAACGGTCTCCCTCCGACTCAATCGGCAATACAACCAGGCGGTAGTCGAAGTGTCCGAAGGGGAGCAAGTCGGTGGAAAGGAGGGTGGCGTAGAGGAACTTGGTTTCCACCTGCCCCTCAAACCGGACGTCCTTATAGGGCTCTTTTGCTTCCTCGATAGCCCGCTGGGCCGTCTCTAAAGGCGGTAGATCAGGATTGAATCCGAGTGGCGAGGGTTTTACCCGCACGAACCAAAACGAGCGGGGCACGATCGTTGCGCCCTGGGCAAAACGGGTCTTGTAATAGCTTGCCGCTTGCGGGCCGGCGCTTGTTCCCGTTGCCCAGAAGGAGCGCTTACCACGTGTGTGAAGTGAAAACTCGACATCCTTGCTTGTGAGTCCTTGCGCCTCTAGCAGCGAGGCGTTTTTCCGGTTGAGTTTTCCGCCGATAATCTGGCCGGCGACCGGATACTCGGCCTCATCGAATTCGCCCTTGTCAGCGACCAGCACGCAGGCCGGGACGTTGAACAGCGGGTTAACGTTCTCGCAGTCCCAGATCTCGCGGTAGCGAAGGTTGTACTTTATCTGCTCGCTGAACCTGAAAGAACGCCGGCGCAGGCCATCGTGCTGATCGGCGCTGAACAAGCTCTTTGGCAGAACAAAGGCGATTGTTCCGCCCAGCTTCAGATACAGATCGGCCGCCCGCACCAGGAAAAGCGTCGCGACTTCAAGGTGGGTGATTAATTCACCGCGGCCGGTGAGCAGCCGGTACTCCTTGGTGATCTGCTCTTTGAGGAACTCCTGGTATTTAGGCTCCATATACCGGAAGGCGATCCAGGGCGGATTTCCGATCACGAAATCGAATTTCCGCTTGAAAAAGAGCGGCTTGTAGGCGTTTTTCAGGACGAAGGCCCAGATCGTGTCGCGGTCGGTGTCAATAAAGTGTTTTAGTGTCTCGGCAATTGCAAAGAGCGCCTGGGTAAGAGCGTCGTTACCTGCTACGGAGGGGAAACGCTGAGCGATCAAAAAGTTGCGAAAAGGCTCTAGCGAAATAGTTTGTCCCTTGTTCTGCCGGGCAAACTCTTTGGCTAGCTCTATCGCCTGGTCGTATAGGGCAAGGTCTTTTAGAAGCGGCTCAGGCAAATGGATTACGTAGCCGTCCAGTTGGACTCGGTAGCCCGGTAGTTGCGGCGCAAGGGAGCCAGGAGTCATAGCCATACCAGGCTCTAGCACACGCTCCGGCAGCTTTATCGTGTCTGTCAGGTATATTGGAATATTGACCGGACCTCTACGTCTTTTCACCAAATCACCAAGTGCGAGGATGTAGTTTGTCTTGGCGACGATGACGGCGAGCGGATGGATGTCCGCGCCATATACCGACTCAAAGATATGGCGCAGGGTCTCTAGCGAGTCGCCGAGCCTTTCCCGCTTTTCCCGAATCGCCAGATATAGGAAAGTGCCGGAGCCGCAAGCGGGGTCGAGCATCGCGCCACGTGGGTTAGCGTCAAGCAGCTTTCGGACGATGCGGTGGGCCAGCCAGTCCGGCGTGTAGAACTCGCCCAGGTCGTGCCTGGTTTCAGGATCAACCAGTTCCTGATATAGCGACTTCAGCACATCTTCCGAGAGTTCACTCAGGTTGTAGTTCTGCAAAAGGCTGAAAAGCCAACGCACGATGCCGACGGCCGTTTTTACCGCCCGGCCACGCGCCAGCCAGGAGAAGAAGTCCTCCTCGATGAAGTTCTCGATCCCAAGCGCCTTGAATAGTCGGCCTTCAAGCATGTGTTTGATCTGCTCGTCATCGGGCAAACTCTGGCTATCGGTCAGACGCTTCCAGGCCATCAGCTTGGCCAGCGTCGCCAGGTAGGTGTGCTTGACGAAGAGTTCGTCGCCGGCGACCTCGCTGCCGTAGACGATGCGCAGATACTTTTCCCAACTCTCGTAGATGACCGCGAAGGCACTCTGGTCTTTGATTTGTCGCCAAAGCGATAGCAGAGCGTGAGTCGTCGTCTGAAAGGCGTGGCTTTTCGCCCCGAAGTCGGCCACCATCCTCTCGCTGTTTGGACGTAAGACTTCTCTGCGTAGGAAGTAGCGGTCGAGCCAATAGTAGACTTCGTCGGGTTTGAGTTTGTTCCAGTCTGATTCTTCAAGCGGGCTTAGCTGAACGTCCACCGGGCGAACATCCATTGCCGTTACATCGGAGAGCTTTGGCGAGAAGGTGTAGAAATGGACACCATCGGTCGCGATGCACAAGTAGGGGTTACGACGGTCTGGAAGTTCCTGGGACCAGAGAATCGCTGTATATTGTTCCAGTTGGCTCTTAGCTTCCGATAGTTTCTTTGGAATATTCGACTCGAACTCAATAATGACATTGCCAAAAAGGTTATCCACCCGGCCTTTGAGAATGCGGTCTTTTTGCCTGATTTTGATAAATCGCTCAATCCCTGCGCCATAGCTCTCGGCAAAGTTGGGTTCAACACCGAGCAGTTGCTGGGTAAGCATCGCGAAACGGTGTGATCGGGCTGATTCACTGTTCAGTCGCTCGACGTCACGCAAATACTGTGAGATGGCGTCGTCCCACTGTGATTGGCGAGTTTCGGGAATCCTGGCGGGTTTTTCGGAGAGCTTAGAGACTTTTTTCATTGCGGCGACCTTCTCTTTTGTCCTGTCAGCCGGCGGGCCAGTTCAAAGGCGGCTGCGATCCGGATGATTTTCACGTCAGATAGCCCCTTGATCTCCAAAAACTTTTCGAGCGGCTGATTTGCTAACCCTTCAAGCGAGCCAAATCTTTCAAGCACTTCGTCGGCTATATGCTCGGCCGGCTTGCCGGCAATGCCCGTTGAGATCAGGATGGCGAGCAGTTCGCTATCGGTGAGGCTGGCAGCGCCTAATTCTCGCAGCTTTCCACCGGGGTGACTCCACTTAGCTATCAAGACTCCCTCCCCAGCGATAAGATCGTCCGCTTCCGCTTAAGCTAGATCAACAATCGTGCTTACGTTACAATTATTAATGTAAGGTATCAACAAATCGGGGGAACTGAGCAATGATCTACACCACCGGCCCGAGCTGTCGGAGACATCTAGCCAACTGCGTATGTACTTAGGGGCGTTGTCCTAGCGGCGCCCCTGCTTACCGAGTTGGCGATTGGTCCTGACTGTTAACGAGGAGGTGGTTTACCGATGTCACTAGGTGACGATATAGCGGCCATTTTTGAACGTGATCCGGCCGCGACAAATCTGGTAGAAGTCCTACTGACTTACCCCGGCTTGCATGCTCTTCTGTTCCATCGGATAGCCCACTTCTTGCACGTTCTTGACATGCCGGTCGTACCGCGAGTTATTTCGCACATCGCGCGCATGCTGACTGGCATCGAGATCCACCCCGGCGCCAAGATTGGCAAGGGATTCTTCATTGACCACGGTATGGGGGTCGTCATCGGCGAGACCAGCGAGATTGGCGACAACGTGACGATGTACCAGGGCGTGACCCTGGGAGGCACCGGCAAGGAGCGTGGCAAGCGCCACCCGACCATCGGCGACAACGTGATGATCGGCGTTGGCGCGAAAATCCTGGGGGCAATCACCATCGGCGACGACTCGAAGATCGGCGCCGGCGCCGTTGTCCTCAGCGATGTGCCGCCACACTCAACCGCGGTCGGCGTGCCGGCGAAGGTGGTCAGCTTTCGAGCGTCGGATGGCTCGTCACGTCGAGTCGAATACCTGCCCGATCCAGAAGCTGATATGATCTCTAGCCTACATAAAAAGATCATCGAGTTGGACGACCGCCTCCGAGAGTTGGAGGGAGAGCTGGCCAGAATACGACGTGACAGGTCGGGGCCGGCCGTTGAAAACAATACTCCAGTCCGTCGCTAAATCCCAACCAGTCGTGCATCGCCCTTTCGGGCGGCCACCAGGTGATGAAATATCTATTTTCGAGTCACGCGAAGCCTCTTTTCACCGCAGATGCGCAGAGGCGCGGAGATTAGAAATTTGATCCTCTGCGTCTCCGCGTCTCTGCGGTTCGTCACAATTTTCATCGCAGGGCAAGGAACTGAATGAAGCTGTACAACACCCTTTCACGCCGGGTCGAGGACTTCGAGCCGGCCGGCTCCGAAGTGAAGATGTACGTCTGTGGGGTGACACCCTACGATCAGGCCCACTTCGGCCATGCGATGAACGCGATAGTCTTCGACGTTCTGCGCCGGTACCTGGAGTTTCGAGGCTACCGGGTATATCACCTGCAAAACTTTACCGATGTGGACGATAAGATCATCGCCCGCGCCAACCGGGTTGGCATCCCGCCCAGAGACCTTGCGGAACGTTTTATTGGTGGGTATTTGGCTGACCTCGATCAATTGAACGTATTGCGAGCCACAAAATACGTTCGCGCAACCGAAGAAATCGGTGGAATGATCGAGATTATCACCGACCTAATTACGAAAGGATATGCCTATTCCGTGGATGGCGATGTCTATTTTCGAGTAAACCGCGACGATGACTATGGAAAGCTTTCCCATCGCAGTCGTGACGAATTGCTGGCTGGCGCCCGCGTCGAAATTGACCGGCGCAAAGAGGATGCGATGGACTTTGCCCTCTGGAAGTCGGCCAAGCCGGGCGAGCCGGCTTGGGACAGTCCCTGGGGACCCGGCCGTCCGGGTTGGCACATCGAGTGTTCGGCCATCGTCCTGCGCAATCTAGGCGCCCAGATAGATATTCATGGCGGCGGCCAGGACCTGATCTTCCCTCATCACGAAAACGAAATGTCCCAATCCGAATCACATACCGGCTGTGCCCCTTTTGCTCGTTTTTGGGTGCACAACGGTATGGTTCAAGTCGGCGACACGAAGATGTCTAAGTCGCTTGGAAACTTTGTCACCATTCGAGAGGCATTGGATAAATTCTCATCTGATGCGCTCCGGCTAGCTGTGTTGACTTCTCATTACCGCAGCCCGCTGGTTTACAGCGATGAAAGCCTGCAGGCGGCCGAGCATGGCGTCCGCCGGCTGGCGCAGGCGTTGGAGGGCCACGCCGATCAGATTGAACCGACGCCGGAGGCGCTAGCCCAAATAGGCCGGCAGGCCCGCGAGCGGTTCATCCAGGCGATGGATGAAGACCTGAACACTGCCTCTGCCGTCTCCCAACTATTTGAGTTGGCGCACGAGATTAACCGGGCGCGGGAACTAGGCGTCAGCGCCGGCGCTCTGGTCCCTTTGCGATACGAGATTCGCGAGCTAGCCGGCGTTCTTGGCTTGGAGCTAGAGCAAAAGTCAGGCGACATCGCCGCCGAACCGTTCATTGACCTCCTGGTGTCGGTGCGCGGCGAGCTACGTAAGGCTAAACTGTGGCAGCTATCTGATCAGATACGCCAACGATTGCAGGAGCTTGGCGTTGCGATAGAGGACCGGCCAGACGGATCAAGCTGGCGGCCTACCTGAGACGTAGTCTCTAACATCATCCTCGGCCTGTATTAGAGGGTGTGTGAGAAGCGGGCCTGCGTCGCCGGACTCAAGTCCGGGCGCTTGGCCAGGCCTAAATGCCGGCCAATGG
>JBCLEL010000082.1:0-8663 GCA_038913435.1 Chloroflexota bacterium | reverse complement strand
ATGCCGTGTAGCTCAATGTTTCTGCCCTACGCTGTAAAGGCCGGCCGAAGGGCCGAAACCCGGAGAGTAGGGCTTACGTAGGGCAGGAGCTTGTCTCCTGCCGCCCTGATGAGGAAGGGAAGGCTGGGCAGGTGGAAGAACTCTATCCCTTAGCCAGAGTCGAGTCTTCGACAGTAGTGGGTTTTGTTCAAGGGTTTAAGAGCAAGAGTACGCGACTCGGCTGGCAACACGGCTACCCCGGCGTCATCTGGCGGCGGAGGTTCTACGACCGTTTTCTGCGCTGCGATGTCGACGACTCGACTCTGGCGAGAGGACATCCGCCGAGCGGTGGCCTATATCGTGAATAACCCGGTTCGGAAAGGGATGGTTAGTGACTGGCACGACCACCCATATTGCGGATCGCTGGTGTACGAACTCTAACTGCTGGCGGCAGGAGACAAGCTCCTGCCCTACGCTCGGCTGCTGGCGGCAGGAGACAAGCTCCTGCCCTACGCTCGGCCAATACGTAAAGCCGCCTAAATCCTGTCGTGCATCCTAGTTGTCTCGATGTTGACCGGTAAGCTCACCTGTGGTACAACGGTTGCTACGTGACATATTACAAGAAGCGACTGGATGAATTCAGCGCATATATCAAGTATGAGTCGCGCCGGCCAAGAGAACGCATGACAACTTGCACCGAGGGATGGTTAAGCCGATGAATCGCAATGGGACGTTACTGCGCTTGCTGGCTGCCATCGTCATTCTGGTGACGATGCTGCCTGCCCAGGTTGCCGGCCAGGAGGCCGAGCAGGCGACGCTGACGATACTCGGTGGCAAGGTCGAGGTAGGCCGATTGGGCGTCTACCAAGTTGGTGTAGATGGACAATCGGTGCGAGTAGGGGAGCGCGTCCGAACCGACTCGGCCGGCCGGGCGGTTGTCACCTTTTTTGACGGGACCGCAGTTACGCTTGATCCTCTGGCGGAGATCGAGATCAAGACCCATGATCCCGGATCATCCGGCGGCCAGTCGTCTCTATCAATCACTCAGTTCATTGGCAGGACCTGGACTCGAGTAGCTCGCCTATTTGACCGCCGAACGGTATTCCAGATCGAGACACCCACCGGAACCGCCGTCGTCCGCGATGCTGCCTTGGTCGGCGCGTTAGTGAACCCGGATGGCTCGCTGAAATGCTGGACCATTGCCGGCGTAATGACCTTCACGGCCCAAGGGAAAGAGGTAACGGTCAATGCGGGTCAGGAGACAACTATCCCTGCTGGCCAGGCGTCGCCTCCGCCGATCGCTCGTCCGACCCCGCCTGCTATTATAGAGCTTGAGCTTGTTGGGCGCGGCTGGCCGCGAATCGTTGATCCGCTTGGCCGGACGCTGGGATTCGTTGGACCGGGCGTGCCGATCAATCAGTTCCTCAATGCAAATCAGCGCATCACGACCGCAGCTCGGACGCTGCGTCTACCGGCGCCTCCACCAGGAAAGTATGCCATCATTGTGGATCCAAGCAGCGATGGCGGGCCTGCTACGCTTGGGGTAAAGGTTTCAGCCGGCGGGGCGGCGATCTTCTCCGACCAAATAATCGTGAGCCCAGCGCCGATGGGAATCACCCGCTATGACCTCACGCTGACAGCCGAGGCCGGCGCGATAAAAGGCGCTTCGCTCAAGCCGGCCAGCGGTTCAGCCGGCCGGTTTAAAGTTATGCCAGCGGACATGGATGAAGCCTGGCGGCGCTTATTTCCAGGAACGGCTCCGATCATAGCCCCAATCGGGCCGGTCGGGGCCGGCTACCGCTACTTCCCAGTAACGGGCCACCTGGTTGGCAATGGGTTCCTGAAGCACTTCGATCTGCTCGGCGGACTGGAACGATTTGGCTACCCTCGTAGTGAGGAGATCGTCGAAAACGGAGTAGTGGTCCAGTATTTCCAGCGCGCGCGGATGGAATGGCGCCCCGGCGCTAAAGGCGGGCCGGTACAACTCGGACTGATCAGTGATGAGCTAAAGCGCGCTCAGCCCAAGCCGGCGACCCCCGCAGCATCGGGCAGGTTATATGCTGAGACTGGACATGCTGTGGATCAACGGTTTTTGTCCTACTTCGATCAGATGGGCGGTGTCGAATCGTTTGGCTATCCGATCAGTCCGGCCGTCGTCGAGGGTGGCCTGACTGTGCAATATTTCCAACGCGCCAGGTTGGAGTTGCACCCTGATTCGTCCGGCAAGCCAACTCGCATCCTAGTTGGCATTCTCGGCGATGAGTCATTGCACTTGCGGGGAGCGTTACCCTAGCCCATAGTCCGTGGGATAGGAGCTTGTCTATTAGATCCGCAGATTGCGCAGATGACACAGACCCGTAGTCCGTAGGGTAGGAGCTTGTCTCCTACCGCTTTTTCATCGTTTCAGATGAGCCGAAAGGCTCATGTCCTCCTCGCAATGATATGATCACAGGTCATTGCGAGCGAAGCGAAGCAGTCTCGTACCGCCGGCTCGAAGGTATATTTTCACTCATGACTGGCGATGGGCCATTGGTCTGATCTTATGGTTTAGTCGCCAGATATAGATTCGCTCTGACCGGCAGTTCAAACAGGTCGCTACGCAGAAGCCGGGTCGAGAAGAATAGTACTTCCAAGTTCTCGATCTCGCCGGTAGTTGGATTGAGCCGAGCGACCACATCGTCACCAAGTTCTTCTGATTCCTGCTCGGCATAGGGTGGACATTTGCTGATATAGAGGATGTCACCCTCGCGGTCGTACTTGAATATCAGCTTCGCTTCCACAAAACTTCTCCCACTGCCAACTTCCTTGCCAAATATGCGGTGACTATCCAATAGCGAGGGGTGGGATAGTCTTGCCTCAAGACTACCACTACTACGAGCTTGCCGCCACGCACATCGTCAAACCATCGGCTAAAGAGACCTTAGGGCGGCGCGTTTGAACACGGATTCCGTAGGTGCTTGGCGTCCGTCGTTTAATGTTTGAGGCACTAGCCGATAGGCGATGATGAGTAGACGCATCTGCTCGTGGTCTGGCAAGGCGTCAAACCGAGGGGCGCGCTTCGCAAACGTAGTGGCCAACGCCTTGCCACGATTGTTCATGGCCAATTGCCTCGTGCCCTGCCACAACTGAGACGCTTGCGTCGTCTTCGACGCATTGTTCTCAACGGTGATTCCTGAGTCGAGTATCTTGATGGCCAAGTCCTTATGCATGACTAGCCGATCTTCCAATGCGGGGTAAACGCTTACGAATTGTGCCCAGGTGCCCGCATTTCGCTTGCTGGACGCCTCACGATCTTGTTTAGTCGATGTCTTACCCACCTTGACGATAGGGAGTGTGGCGACTTCCAACTCCTCTTTCTTAGGCTTAGGACCGGCCGGTTGCAATGCCGCCCACTCGCCACGTAGCGCGGTGATCTTCTGTTGCAAGGAGGTGATTTTCTCGGCCAGGGCTGTCGCCTGCTTAGCAGCCTCATAGTCGTGAGTCTTGAGTGACTTGGCCCCGTCATCCTCTACACATGCTACTTCGGACTGAATTTCGCCCAAAAGCATGTCGAATGCCGCAGTTACATCGGGCGAGCCATTGTTCAGCATAATGAACTCCTCGTTCCACAGTTACAGTCACAATGTTCGGCGGGTCAAAGGGATGCCTGTCTTTGACTACAATAACGGTAGCCATTACTTGACCCGCCGTCAAGATCGGGACGGGCATTGGTGTATGATATTTGTGGAAGTTTGGGGAGGAGCAAGCTATGCCGTTCGACTTGTTCAGCCGTGGGCCTAAGCCGGAGAGCGACCCACGCCGAGTGCCACCGGGCCAGGCTGTCACCGAGAAGTGGCCGGTGTTGCACTATGGTCCGGTGCCACGAGCGGACACTAAAAAGTGGGACTTCCGCATCTTCGGCTTGGTTGAACAGCCGCTCCGGCTGACTTACGACGAGTTTCTGAATCTGCCGCAGATCAAGGTGCATTGCGATGTGCATTGCGTCACCCGTTGGAGCAGGCTGGATAACACTTTCGAGGGCGTGCCGTTTAAGGAGGTGCACCGGCTAGTCAAGGTCAAGCCGGCCGCCCGGTACGTCATGATCCACGCCGAGAACGACTTCACCGCCAACTTGCCGCTGGAAGACTTATTAAAGGACAACGTCATCTTCGCTCACAAGCACAATGGCGAGGACTTGATGCCTGAACACGGCTGGCCAATGAGATTGGTTGTCCCCCATCTATACTTCTGGAAGAGCGCCAAATGGGTGCGCGGCATCGAATATATGGCGACCGACCTCCCCGGATTTTGGGAGCAATACGGCTACCACATGCGCGGCAACCCCTGGAAAGAGGAACGTTACGGTTAGGCAAGATCGTAGGGGCCACGCATGCGTCGCCCCTACGATCTTGCCGGCCCTGGTCAACCGGAGTTACGCTTTGCCATGAAAGTCACCAGCAGCCGGCGCCAACTTGGCCCTGACGTCTGGTTCGACGATGACAACTTCCACGTCAAAGACCTGTCATATCCCCGCCGGAAGTACCAGACCGGCGTCACTCTCGAACCTATCCACCGCAAGCGCGACAACCACCGTCGGCCCGACCGCTTCGACAGCCAATTGGACCACTTGCCATCGCCGGCCTCGCTAGCTGCCGACGTGCCGCCAGAACGTGAGATATTCACCTATATCTCACCAACTATGGCCCATACCCTACGTCGAATGGCCGAGGTGGACGCTATCACCGGCCGGCGCGGCTTTGTCCTGCTGATCGGGCCAACCGGGTGCGGCAAGACCACTTTGGCCAAGACCTACTGCCACCTGGCTAATCAGCCCTGCGCCGAATTGTCATTTAGTGGCGATACCTCGCTCACCGACTTTTACACCAGCGTTGAAGTAGTGCGCCACAGCGACGAAGGGCCGAGCACCATGACAGTGCCGGGGCCGGCCATTGATGCGATGCTGCGCGGCAAGAAGCTGCTCATCAATGAGATCAACATGCTGCCGGCCGACATCCTCAATGTTTTTTCCCAGGCGATGGACACCGGCCGGCTGGCGCTCTCTGGCACTGATCGCGGCAACATCGAAATCGAAGTGCACGGTGACTTCGGCATCATCGGCACCGCCAACCCAAACTATATAGGTACGTTGGAGATTGGCCGGGCTATGGAACGCCGCTTCGGTCGCGGGCTTGGTTACATCGAGGTGGACTTCATCCCGCCGGACGAGGAAGCCGTTGCCCTAAAGCACGAGTTTGACCGCGAGACGCTGTTCCGCCAATACCGAATTGAGATACCGCTCGAAACCTGCCGGCGGGTCGTGGATTGCGCCGCCGCCTTGCGACGCGATCCCCAGATCGGCAACGTGATCCAGAGCCGGCTCTCAACGCGGATGCTACTGCATTGGTTAGGGTTGGCCCAGATCACCGGGTTTTCGCTCAATGAAATCGCCGACCGGGCCATCCTCACAACCGCGCCAGCCGACGCTCGCGCCCGTGCTATAGAACTTATCAACCGCGAGCTTGGTGGCCTACGCCTGGATAGCTCGTTGACGAGTCGGCTAACTGGTATCCGCTTGGCTTGGCCGACGTTGAAGGCAGATGAAACGCTGCCAATCGAAAAAGCTCCTCGGGCACTCCGCCATCACAAAAGAGCAGATGACTATCCTGCCATCCATCGAGTTCGTTTCCAGCAGCGATTGTCCGACGGCAGCCGAGTATTGATCGCCGAACGGTTTTACCCTCAGGATGGTCGCTGGGTCGGCCTGGGAGTGCGGTTACGGGCTTACGATTCGGCTGACCGGCAGATAACTGACCAAGGCGCGTTGGATCGTATCGCCGCTGAGTTGCGCGACGGTTATGGGCTGAATGTGCCAAGCCGGCTAGGTCACCGGATACGACCAAGCGAGGTGTTGCCCTGTCTGACCGCCAGTTCGATTCGCAACTTGCGACTGTTAGAAGGCGGGTTGTTGATGGGACGGCCGGTTTTCCTGGCAGGACCGACCGGCAGTGGCAAGTCAACGTTAGCTCGCACCTACGCCTATCTCACCAGCAGTCCGGCGGTTGAGTTCTCGTTCACCGGCGAAACAGCCAAGACCGATCTCAGCGCCAGCCGGCGGCTCATCAATGGCGTGACCCGCTGGCAGACGCAAGCCTTCTTGGAAGCGATTGGCCGTGGCGACATCATCATCATCAACGAGTACAACCTGGCCTATCCCGATGTACATTCGCTCATAAACAGCCTGTTTGACAAGGGCGCCAAACTTACTTTGCCGGACGGATCAGCCCACCAGTTGCACCTAGACACGCGGGTGATAGCTACTGGCTATCTGGAAGGTCCCGGCGTCAAGCCGTTGAATGAGGGAGTCGAAAACCGTTTCGGGGCATTGATCGGCGTGGACTATCCACCAATTGAGGAGGAAACTGCCCTATTGCGCTATCTTGCGCCGGCCGGCGAAGGTCAATCAATCCAGCACGCCGCTCGCTTTGTGGACTACTGTCGCCGGCTGGTAGCCGGACGGGTGAATCCTGAGTTAATGGAAGGACTTTCTAGTTCGGCCAAGGAGGCATTGCGCCAGGCTGCTCGCCGGGCTGCCCTTAGCACTGCCGAGTTGGTCGCTATAGCTCGCGCCTGTGACAAGCCGGGTGACTTCGTCCGCCGGCTGCGGGCCGGCATCCTCGAAGGCGCAAGTCTCAGCGCCCGACGGGTGCTAGAGCCAGTCCTACAACAATACGATGTTCGTTGATTGGTATGAACGGCGCGCAGGTTGAACGGTCGCAAGACCGGCTGACTTTTGGCGAAGTTGAGGCCATCGCCCGACTGATTCTACGCGACGAGCCGATTCGCATTCTGCCTGGCGAATGGTGGGCATACAATCCATCGGAAGCGGTCCTGAGCTACCCGCGCGGGCTTCTTTCAGCCTGGCCCGTTGACAAAGTGCTCGGCGCGATTTGTCATGAAATCGCCGAAGTCCTATACACTGGGCTGGCTGGCGCGGACATCTTCATTGAATTCGCCAGGGCCGGCGAGGCAGCCGGTGTTGGCGCACAACCGGCGATGCTCCTTTTGAATGCCGTCAATGACTTACGTGTAAACCGCCTCTACCTGCGCGAATTCGGTGGCAGCCGGCCGTTCTTCAACGCGCTTTACGGCGACGAGCAGGCGCTAGACCCCAAGGACGACGTGAAACGCCGGCAACCCGGCGCTGCCCCGTTGCCGCACCATCAATTCATTGACGCGCTGACTTGCCGATGGGCGCAAGCAATCTGGCCCAAACGTCAAACACCAGCTTGGCCGGAAGCGGTGTCCCAGGCGCTCAATCGCACCTGGCCGGCTGTCCAGCGCGCCTACGAGACTAGCTCTTTGGAGACGACGGCCGGAGTTTTGCTTGAGAGCGTGCTTCCGATCTACCGACAACTTGTTGACCTATCGCGCCGACAACTTCTGCAAGAGGCCGCTCAGCCGATCACTATTGACGACGAGCAGCAATCTCGCCTCCGTCCGTCCGACGGTGACGAGCCAGACGTCGAGAATGAAGCTGCTAAGGGCTACCCTGAGACCGAGGGACCGGGAACAATACCGGATAGCGGGCAGCTCGAATCCTGGGTGGTCATCAGCGACAAAGAGCCGAAAAAGCAGGATGAAGAGGAGAAGGCTACTCCGCCGGCGCCATCCGCCGCTGACAGGCTAGCCACCGGTCCGGGCTTCAGGGCTGCATCCTGGGGCGGCGGAATCGTTCAGCGTTTCCACCGGCTCAACCGGAAGCTAAAGGTTGACTATGAAAACTTCGATTACGTTGGCGCCGTCAAGAGTCTGGAACCGCAGATCAACGCGGTGATTAGCGGCCCGGATGGTAGCAATGGCCTGGCCGCTATCCTCAACACTCGCCGATTTGGCTCCGCCGATCCTTGGCGCCGGCCTCGCCGCAGTCATCGTGGCGACACTGGCGAGCTAGACCTGGACCACCCGGAGAACCTGCTTATAAACCCTGACATCGCGTTCCTCAAGGGGATTAAGCGCCGGCGCGACGACGGACAGAAGGACTTCGCCAATGTGATTCTGCTCGACATCAGCGGCAGCGTGATCCAGCGCGGCTATCAAAGCAAGAAGTTCGCCCAGTTGGTTGATACGCTGGTTGTCTTTTGCGAGATACACGAGCGGTTGAAGCTGCCTTACCAGCTCATGGCCTTCAGCGAAAACCCGCGAGTGTTACGGAGTTTTGCCGAATGCCGGTACGAGCATCTGCACCTAGATCCTACGTCGGCCTACGTGGTCAAGGACTTCAGCCACTTAGTAAGCGACCTCTATCTGACCGACCATGCCGAAACGTTGGAAGCGCCGGCGATAGAGCTAGCATTAAACGACATCTCACGCCAGCGCGGACTGAAAACGATCCTCATGGTTACCGACGGCATCAGTTCTGACCGGGAATCGCTGGTGCGGGTGCTACATACAGTTGAGGAGCGCAACGCGGTATCGCCGGCCGGCGAGGCGGTGATGCTGCTCGCCTTTGGGCTGGGGCTGTCGGAAGCTGAGTTTAAGGCGTCTTATGAACCGGTCGTCAACAGCGTGCCGTTGCGCTGCTCGCGGGGCCAGCTAGTGCCAAATATCGAGGCGTTGCCGGCCATCATCTGCAACGCCGTCGAAAGCCGGATTCGCAATGCTTAAAGCACTCAGGGATCAATTATCAGCCATTATACCAATTCACT
>JBCLEL010000081.1:0-8696 GCA_038913435.1 Chloroflexota bacterium | reverse complement strand
TCGCTGACGTAGATGTTGCCCTTGCTGTCAATGGCGATGCCGATCGGCTTCACCAGATCGCCGGCGTCGCCCAGTTGCTCTAGCGGCTGACCGTCCTTAGCATAGCGGACGACAACTCGCCCGGTCGGATCAGTCACCCAGACGGTGCCATCTTCACCAATCGCAATATGCGCGCCGTGCAGGCTGCCGGCCTTGCGTAGCGGCCACTCAACCAGTTGGTTCCATTTGCTGTCAAACCGTATGATCCGGCTATTTACGGCGTCTGATACATAGGTGTTGCCGTCCTTGTCCACCCCAACGTCTACCGGCTCGCCGAACTGGCCTGGCCCCGCCCCTTTGCGCTCGACCTTTTCGGCAATCTCGCCGGTTGGCGCGAACCTCAGCACCCGGCTCAAGCCGGCGTCCGCGACGTAGATGGCGCCGGCCGGGTCAACGCCCAGGCCCCTGGGGCCATACATCGCCGCCGACGGCCCGGCGAACTGGTTGATGAACTCGCCGGTCGGCGAATAGCGTTTGAGCCAGCCAGTGCCGGTGTCGAGCACGACTAGGTTGCCGTCCTTATCAATAACGATGTCGGTCGGCTCCTTCATATTCTTGTCGGCGTCACCGCGCCCGCCCCAGGCGGCTAGGAACTTGCCGTCCGGACCGAATTTCGAGATGCGAGCGTTGCCGGTGTCCACGACATAAACGTTGCCGGCCGGGTCAACGACTACCCCGCGCGGGTCACGCAACTGACCATCGCCTTCGCCCGGCTCGCCGAAGGCTTTGACCGCTTTCAGTGGAGAAGGTTTGACGGCGATCTGTGGCGCCTCGGCCTGCTGGGCCGGCTTGGCCTGCCCAGGCTGAGGGGCTGGGGCGGCGACCGGTTGCGGTGGTTGTAGCGCCTGCTGTGGCGGCGGCAGCGGACCAGCCCGCTCTGGATATTCACCCCAATCGGGGAACAACCGCTCGCTTGGGATCAGGTCGCGGTCGCGACCGGGTGGCACCCAATACACGTTGATGAAGGTGTAGTTGGTCTGGTCGGTGAACCGCACTCGGATGTCGTGCAGACCCTCGGTCAGCTCGACGGCGCCCTCCACGTACTGATTGATCGCCCGGCTATTGTTGACCACCTGCTGGCCGTCAATGAATAGCCAAGAGTAGTCAATTGATTGGGTGCCAAAGCGGTACAAACCGTTTTGCGGGATGTCAATCTTGCCAACCCATTCGACGCTATATGGTGGCGGCAGCGGTCGCAGATGGAAGCGGAGGCTCAGGCTAGGGTCAATTCGTTCCAACTGAGGTTCGCCTTCCCATTGCGCCCCCCGGTAGTACTTGCCAAGAAGCCCGCGTGTCTTCACCTGCGGCGTAAACAGCACTTCCGTCGGCAATACCTCCATCCCCTTACCCGGCGGTTGCCACATCAGCTTGACCGGCGTCGCTTCGGTGAAGGCGCCTCCAAGTTTGATCGGATGATCGCCTTGAGCTAACTGGATGGCTGCGCCCCCGCCGGCCGAGGCCACCTTGCGCTCGTCAATACTCAGCGTCAGGCCGGCTGGCCCGGTCAGATTGAGCAGGTAGCGCCCAAAGGCCGGCACCGCCAAGGTGCCGCGCCACTCGGCATAAAATGGCAGCGGGACCGGCGTCCCACCGGCCCAATCGAAGTCTATCTTGACTGCCCGCTCGGTCTTGGCCGGCTGGCCGGTTGCGTCGGCCCCCTGGTAGTAGCGCGCGGTCAAGCCCTGGATGCTGGCTATCTCCTGCTTGGGAATGTGGACATAGTAGATAACGACCTGCCCGCCAAATGGCGGCTGTTGCAATGTGTACCGAGCATTGGGGTACAACTGGCGCAACCGGTCGAAGGTTTTCAAGTTGACGCCATCGAGGAAGATAGCGGTGTCGCGTTGATCGCGCAGCGGCAAGGTGGACGCCGCATTGAACGGTTCCTGCTGACCATACTCCGGCGCCAGAAACTTGATCGAAGGCCGGTTGATGAAGGTGTCCTCAGCGATGATGCGGGTGTCTGGTGGCAACGTCTTCATAGTGCGCGCGATCAATGTCTCCTGGATCGAATGGGCCGCCCAGACGCCGAAGTCCTTCTGCCCGCGAACGAAGTAGGCGTCGTAGTTCCAATATCCGCTAAGGACTAATAGACCGATGACCGGTAGCGCCACGATCCTCTCGCTACCACGTCCAAAAGACAGTTGCAAGACGCGCCAGGCTGAACCCAGCGTCCAGGCCGCCAGCATTACAACCGCCGGTATGGCTACGATGCTTCGATAAGCCTGTGGCGCTTCAAAGTCGAGTGACAAGACGCCCGGCATTGTCATGACGATTGACCATACGACCAGCAAGAAATGCTGGTGCCGGCGGAGAAGCAAGATTGAGGCCAGGAAGCCTATGGCGAACAGACCGCCGGTCACGGCGTCAAGCATCGGCTCGCCGGGCAGATTGTGCCGGCCGTTGCCGTCGCCGCGCAGGTTAAACATAATCAAGTGCTTTTCGATGTTGGCCATCAATACCGGTATGTGTTGCTCCGGCGGCTTGCCGGTAAAGAGCGAGGTGGTCTGCGTCCGCTGAGTGAACTCGCGTTGGTGGTCCAGCGCGTAAAGACCAAGCGGGAGAAAGATGACGGCGGTAACCAGGCCGGTCAGGATGATGCCTCGATAGTGCGTTTTTATGAATTCAAGCCGGCCGCCGATTAGCCGGTGCAGCAACCATAACGCGATAACGATAGGGAATAAGTTGAAGGCCAGATAGGTATGAAACCCAATCGCAAGCGCCAGTCCGGCCCAGGCGAAGTCCGCTAGCGTGCGCCGGCGCATGCCACGCAGCAAGAAATACATCCCAAGAACCGCGAAGAACGGGGCCAGCGCGCCATTCATCCCGATCCGGCTGAAGTTGAAATGCCAGCGGTCAACCGCCATCAAGGCGGCGGCGATCAACCCGATCCGCCAGCCGAACAGCTCGCGCCCGAACAGGTACATTGCCAGAACAGTCAGCGAGCCAATCAAGGCCGGGACAAGCCGGACGGCAAAAATGTTGTAGCCGAACAGTTCGATAGAGCCGGCCAGCAGGTAGAAAAAGAAGGCCGGCAGTTGGGTCAGTTCGGTGATGAACAGCGGCTTGAAGGCTGGCTCGTCCAGGATTCGCTTGGCGACGATGCCGTTCTGAGCCTCGTCGAACCATATACCGACCGGGATAGTCGCGGTGTCAACAAACCGCAGCGCCACGCCCACCAGGAAGATGAGGGGCAGCGCGATGAGGACCGTACGTCGCTCTACCTCATCGGCTGATTCATCCGGCAGGCGGCGGAAGGCGAAGAAAATCAGCAGCGCGCCGGCTATGAATAGCAGGACGGCGTCTAACAAGATGTCGCGTTTCAGCAACACCTGCTGGGCGACTATCGCCATCGTCAGCGCCAGGAAGGTTGACAGCAGGAGTTGGGCTTTCTGTTTGCGCTTAAGCAGGGTTGCCATTCAGGTTCATTACCATGGCCAGTTTTTGATCGTAGGGGCGTTCAATTGAACGCCCCTACGACGAAAAGGTTTCACACGGTATTTTCCGCAACCGGCGCCCGCCGGCTGATGTCAGCCAACGATAGATTTTCGCGCCATAATAGCAGCAGTCCTACCACTATCACCGGCAAGAATACCACCAGATGGATAGCGATTGCCAGGCTGCTGGCCAGGCTGCTTTCAATCGAAAACGCCACGAAGGTTGCTACCGCCGTAGCCTCGAAGGTGCCCACATTGCCCGGCGCCGCCGGAATAGCCGTCACCAGGTTCACCAGGCAGATCGCCGCCAATGCCGCCCAGAACGGCAGGTCCACCTTAAAAGCCAGCATCATAAAGTAGTACTCGCCGGCCCCAACCAGCCATACCAGCACCGATAATAGCATACTGAAGGCGAAGAGCCGCCCGTTGCGTACCACTTCCAACCCATTGATGAACAGACCTAGCAAGGCGGTGACTCGCTGCCAGACAGGCTGTATCCGAGACGGCGTCCGCCGTCCAATCCGGTCAATCAACCTTAAAACCTTTTCCCGCCAGATCACCATCGCCAGCGTGGCAACAGTCAGGCCCACGAAAACACCGGCTGCAACCAGTTGTAACAGGATGAGCCAGGGCTCCGGCGGCAGCAACGGCAGCATCACCAGAAGCAACAGTAAAATCGCCAGCCCGTCAAATACGCGCTCCAGCGCAATCGTAGCGAGCACCGAAGCCTTGCTGACGCCCTCACGTTGACCTACCAAGTAGGCGCGGGCGAGCTCGCCAGCTCGGGCCGGCAGCAGATTATTCGCCATATATCCAATGATCAAAGGCGAATATAGTCGGCGCCAGGAGACATGCTTGATTCCGCTCAATAGTAGCTGCCATCGCAAAGCTCGCACTAACACATCAGCAAAATAGAATAGGCAAGCGATTAGCGCGAGCCGGTAGTCAGCCTCGCGGAAGGCGGCTACGACCACCGGCGGCTCAACTTCGCGGAAGGTAAGGTACAAGAGGATGACCGAGATGACGACACCGAGCCAGAAGCGCCGGCGTTTCAGCATAGGCCGGCCCCGGCTAGCCTTAGGGGCGCGCTCTAGCAACAAATCTACTCTACTGCCCGGCCGATTTATCGCCGGCGGCCGGCGTGGCGGGGCGGGATTGTTGGATGTCAGCCAGGTGATGCCGGCTGATGACCTCTTCTAACCGCCGGCGGAACTGGGGGTGTCGGATCATTCCGCTGCGGTCAAGAAGGAATCGCAGTACGACCGCCAGGGTTTGCAGGCCGTAGATTACGCTGTTCTTGAAGTTGACCGAGGACGCTTCCGCGAAGTAGCGCGTTGGTACCGCGATCTCGGTGATGCGGAATCCGAAGGCCACCGTCTGAGCGATCACCTCGCTGTCAAAGACGAACTTGTCCGAGTTCAGCAGAAACGGGATCGTCTCTAGCAGCCGGCGACCGTAAGCGCGGAATCCGGTGTGCATCTCGGACAGGTTGGCGCCAAAGGCGGCGTTTTCAACCATGGTCAATAAGCGATTAGAGATGTACTTGTACCGGGGCATGCCGCCGGCCAACGTTCCGCCGCTCAGCAGCCTTGATCCCAGGACCAGGTCAGCCTCGCCTTTCAGGATCGGTTCGATGAGCTGGGGGATCAGCGTCGAGTCGTACTGGTAGTCCGGGTGCAGCATCACCACCACGTCGGCGCCCTCTTTCAAGGCTTCGATATAGCAGGTCTTCTGGTTGCCGCCGTAGCCGCGATTCTGGACGTGGACAACCACCCGCAGTCCAAGCTGGCGGGCAACCTCGACCGTCTCATCCTGCGACACGTCGTCCACCAGGATGACCTTGTCAACGACATCTTTCGGGATGTCGTTGTAGGTGCGTTCAAGGGTCTTGGCGGCGTTGTAGGCCGGCATCACCACCACGATGGTTGGCTTTTGCGACATCTTGGGATATTTTCGACCTCGTTGGGTTGCTGCTCGATGGGCATTGTAGCCGGTTGCTGGTAGGCCGGCAATGACATGAATCGAGTCTGCTTGACCCAAAAAGGTCTAGCACAAAAATCCCGTCCCAATAGTAGAATTTGAGTTGGATTCCCCATTAGGCGCGGATGGTCGGGAGAATTACACATGTCGATTCCATATATACCACCGGGTTTTGACGTTTCTGCCTTCAATTGCCCGCTATGCCAAGCATACGCAAGCCAAAAATGGATGCATATTCACGGTAACCCTCCAGGCATGGCGTTTAAGCATGCCACGACGGGGGTGTTTGTCGCGGTATGCACATATTGTGATAAGTACTCGATATGGTTTCGGGAGAGAATGCTCTATCCAGCGGAAGGCCCGGCACCACCAGCCAATGGTGATTTACCTGACGAGATTAAGTCAGACTATGAAGAAGCTCGTAGAATCCTGGCGTCATCTCCTAGAGCGGCGGCTGCCTTGCTACGCCTAGTTATACAAAAGCTTTGTAGGCATCTTGGTGAAAAAGGCGAGAATATCAACACGGATATCGGGAATCTCGTGAAGAAAGGGCTTCCAGCCCAAGTCCAGCAAGCTCTGGATATTGTTAGAGTTGTTGGGAACAATGCTGTTCACCCCGGCACCATTGACCTCAAAGACGATATTGCAACCGCGACAGGTATGTTTGGATTGGTGAATTTCATCGCTGACGCTATGATTTCCCAGCCCAACCGCATTCAAGACCTTTATGGGAAGCTGCCACAGCCGCAGTTAGATCAGATCAATAAGCGCGATCAATCACCGTAGTTTAGCGACGCCCTAATTAGCCAGATGGTATAATCCTCAGTGGAGGGATGTCCGAGTGGTTGATGGTGCCGCTCTCGAAAAGCGGTGCGGCCGAGAGGTCGCCGTGGGTTCGAATCCCACCCCCTCCGCCAGAATGCCCATCCGACCTCCGAAAGAAGGCACGCTGGCCACGCGAGAAACACCGTACCCGGACATCAACAGGCTTCTGGATAGCTTGCATTTCCAGATGCGACAGATTCTTCCAAAGAAACTTGTCGGTTTGTACCTGTACGGGTCGCTGACGATGGGGGACTTCGACCTTGAGAGCAGTGACATTGATTTGTTAGCGGCCCTCTCATCCGATGTTGACGAAACGGAGTTCGATGATCTGCGCGAAATGCACCGTGACTTCGCGCAGGTCCACAAAGACTGGGATGACCGCGTTGAAGTCGCTTACCTGTCAGTAACAGCATTGAAAACGTTCAAAGCCCAGAGCAGTAAGATAGCGATAATCAGCCCAGGTGAACCGTTTCACCTAAAGGAAGCAGGAAAGGACTGGCTGATGAACTGGTACCTGGTGCGTGAGAGAGGCGTGGCGCTGTTCGGCCCTTCGCCGAAGGCGATCATTGAACCCATCACACAGGAGGAGTTCGTCCAGGCCGTCCGGAAGTACGCGACGGCTTGGGGCGAGTGGTTGAACCACACGCAGGAACGAAAATCCCAGGCGTACGCGATCCTAACGATGTGTAGAGCATTGTATGTCCATAAGAACGGCAAACAGGTATCCAAGAGACAGGCCGCATTATGGGCGCAGAAGGAGCTACCTGAGTGGTCTGGGCTGATCCAGAGAGCCCTTGTCTGGCGCGAGGCGGGGCGACAAGAGCAAGTAGATCATGCCTCGACCTACCCTGAAACCCTGCAGTTCGTAAACTTCGTGGGAGACCAAATCGTAGCTTGAGGCACTTGATCTGCACCTGCTCCGCGCCTCGCACAAACCCGTGGGTTCGAATCCCACCCCCTCCGCCATTGTTCTTCATTATCGCTATGACGGTTAAGTAACCCGTCATTGCGAGCGAAGCGAAGCAATCCCCTAGTTGCCCTCTCTAAAGCAGTTCGCTTAGCTGAGATAGCCTCTCTTTATCAATGCTCTAGGTAGAAATAGGGCAACGCAAAGGCGAATGTGTACCACAGGTTGAACAGCGCCATCAGCCCGACCGTTGCCGGCAAGGCCAGCCGCCGGCCTAGCAGGCGATAGACGCCGGCCGCCGCCAGCAGGCTGACCGCCGGCATCAGCAGGAACATATACCGCCCCTGCGGAAAGGCCAGCGGATTGTTGTCCAGACTGTAAAAGACCAGCACCATCGCGGTTGCGCCTATGACACCTAACAGAAAAGTCAGCACGGTTCGGCGGTCAACCCACTCCGTCGAGCTAATCAAGCCCCAAACGACGCCGGCCAGCACGACTATCAAGATTGCCAAAATGATAAAAAATAAGAGGTCGCTGGCCGGCCGGGCGGCCCATCCCAGATAGGCCCAGTAGGTCTTGAAGAGCCACTGGCCGGCCGTCCAGTACGATGCCAGCGACTCTTCACTGAAAAGATTTCTTGTAAAGAGCCGGCTGAGTTGCTCCGGGTAGTCGAAGTACAGCCGGTTCAAGGTGGCTAGTAGTCCTGACATTTCTCCCCGGCCAATGCCAAACGCCACCAGGCTCCCAATCGCCACCGCCAGCGCCCCCAAGCCGGCGGTTGCCAGCCTAAGCGCCTGACTGAATCGCCACCGACTGAGCAGCAAGCCGACAGCGAGCGACGGTATCATCAATGCACCGGTGCGCTTTACCAACAGAGCAATTACCACCAGCGCTACCATAAGGGCCACCGCCCGGACCGACCAGCCGGTCTTTGTCTGGTGAACTATCACGACGATCATCAGAGCGCCAAGCAAACTGAGCAGCGAGTCGTTGCTGAGTATGCTGCCGGCGACGATGTACTGTGGCGCTAGCGCACTGATTGAAGCGGCCGCCAGCGCGAAATCAGGTCTGGCCGGCCAGGAGGTCCGGCCGGCCCAGTAGGTCAGCGCCACCGCCGGCAACAGGAATAGCCCGTTTACTATGCGTAGCAGGTACAACTGCTGCTCGATTGGCAGGTCACGCAGCGGGACATAGAACGGCAGCATCATCAAGTAATACAGCGGCGCTCGGTGCAACAGGGTGTAGGATGGTCCCCACAAGGCGTGGAACGACTCCGGCGGGGCAACCGGCGTAGGTCTGCCCAAATAGTGCCAAAAGTTGTAGCGGTACATGGACGCCAGTATCTTTCCTTGCAACGGCAGATCAGCGTCATCAAAAGAGAGCGGCCGGCGCAGCTTTTCAAGCGTGGCCAGGTATTCGTAGTGGCGTGGCTCGTCGGCGCCTTGCCAGGGCGGTAGATAGCTGGCTACCAAGACGGATTGCAGGACTACGACAACGAAAAGGAAGAG
>JBCLEL010000080.1:0-8773 GCA_038913435.1 Chloroflexota bacterium | reverse complement strand
GAGTTGGCCGCTCGCAATCAGAACGAGAGCGAGGAGATAGGCCGGCTTTTGCGGCGACCCAGCCGTGGCTTTAGGGAGGAGTTGCACCGGTCGGAGATGGGCGTCGGCCGGTACGTGCTGGGGATCGGCGCCGACACCGGCCGATTTTTGCAAATTCTCGTCCTCAGCACCGGCGCAAATAACATCGTCGAGGTCGGCGCCGCCTATGGTTATTCGACGTTGTGGCTGGCCGACGCCGCCCGTTCCAATGGTGGCAAGGTCACTACCTTTGAGTTCAGCGCCGAACGAGCGGCCGCCGCCCGCGAAAGTTTCGCCAAGGCCGGCCTCTCCGGGTACATCGAATGTGTGAATGGGGATGCTCTGGAAGGCATCCCGACGATGGCCGGCCAGATAGATTTCGTCTTCATGGACGGGTTGAAAGAGCAGTACATCCAGGTGTTTGACCTGGCGTTTCCGCGCTTGCGCCGAGGGGGGTTGTTCGTTGCCGACAATGTGATCTCCCCTTACAAAGAGGAGCTGGCGCCGTTTGTTAGGCATGCCCAATCGTACCCGGGCGCTACCAGCGTGACGGTCCCTATTGGCTATGGTGTTGAATTGACGGTGAAGCAGTGAGGCATTTGTCGAAACCGGAGATTGTCCACTAGCTAGAGTTTTAGGTGCTCAAAGTTAAGGCCGGCGGCAGTTCATCGCCGTGTTCTCGATACGACTCAATGAGCTTGCGGGCGACATCCTGCGCTATTTCCAGCGTCTCCGCCAACGTCCGGCCTTGGGCTACCAGTCCTGGTAGTTCCTCGCTGGTGGCCAGGAATCCTCCCTCTGGCAGATCTTCTACGTGGATAGAAAGCAATATCTCGTCCATACACTCACTTCCAACTGCATTATACCCTTTCAAGATGAGTGGAATTTACCCCTCCGCTGTAAATCAGACGGATAGGCCAGTCTTCGCTTTGATCCAACCGCGAATCTTGCCGGTAAACACGCTCTCGTCAAACTGAGTTGCGTGCCGGCGGAGCCGGTCCGGCTCAAGGCCGGTCCGGCTGAGCTGGTCAATCGCTGCGATGATCGCTTCCGGCGCTGGCTCCTGGTAGAGCAGCCCGGTCTCGCCATGCAAAACCGTTTCCAACGCGCCGCCGCGAGCCAGCGCGACCACCGGCCGGCCGCAGGCGTTGGCCTCCAGCGGCGTCATACCGAAGTCCTCCTCGCCGGGCAGGATCAGCGCCTTGCAACGCCGGAGCAGGTCAATCTTCTCCTGCTCGCTGACTCGCCCTAATAGCTTGACAGTCGGACCGGCCAGGCCGGCTAATCGGGCGGCGTCCGGCCCGCTGCCGGCCATTACCAGCGGCTGCTTCATGCGGTTGCAAGCCTCAATCGCCGTGTCTATCCGCTTGTAGCGGTTCAATCGGGAGATGATGAGGAAGAACTCGCCTGGCTCCTGGCTGACCTCGAAGCTGTTGATCGAGATGGGCGGCCAGATCACCTCCGCTTCGCGCTGGTAGAAGCGCCGTATGCGTTCAGCCACGTTGCGACAGGTGGCGGCATAGTGGTCAACCTGCCGGCTGGCTACCCGGTCTTGCCAGGCCAGGTAGGGCAGCATCGCCCGCAGGGACAGGCTTCTGGCCGGCGACAGCCGCTCCATCTCAACGTACTGGTCGAACATCCAGACGAACCTGGTTGGAGTGTAGCAATAGCAAAGATGCTGGCTGGCGGGATGGCGGACGCCTTTAGCGTAGGCCGAGGCCGAGCTGACCACCAGGTCGTAGCCCGACAGGTCGAACGCTCGGAAGACCAGCGGGTAGAGTGGCAACAGCAGCTTGTAGTTTTGCGGGGTGAGTCTGAGTCGCTGCAGTGGCGAAGTGATGATCAGCGCGTTATCGAAGTCCGGCAGGGTCGCCTGGCGGTCGTGGACCGAAGTATAGATAGGCGCTGATGGAAACATCCGGTGCAATACGCTAAGGACTCGTTCGGCGCCGCCCCGGTCCATCAGATAGTCGTGAACGAGCGCAATCCTAACGGCCACCGCAAACGCTCTCAAACAACGCTAGCGTTTCGCGGGCCGTCCGCTCCCAGGAAAACAGGCTAGCCTGTTTTAATGCTCTGGAGGAAAGCTGTTGGCGCAATGCCGATGATGATAGGACGCGGCCAATCGCTTCAGCCAGCGCCGGCACGTTCAGTGGATCAACCAGCAGGCCGGCCTCGCCAAGCACCTCCGGCAACGCTCCCCGGTTTGCCGCGACGACTGGCGTCCCGCAGGCCATCGCCTCCAGGGCCGGTAGCCCGAAGCCTTCATCGAGCGACGGCATCGTCAATATCGCAGCGCCTCGGTAGACAGCCGGCAGATCATCATCAGCGACTAGGCCGGTGTAGATAACTGAGTCCTGGAGGCGGTGTTCGGCCACCGCCACGCGAACGGAAGCGAGGTTGTCAGCCGGCTCGGCTGGGTTATCAGGGCCGGTGATGGCCAAAGACACGGCTGGACAACTCTGGTTCACTAGCGCAAAGGCTGCGATCAAGCGTGGCAGGTTCTTGTGCGGACGCTTGTTGCCATGATAGAGGACGTAAGGCCGGCGAAGGTGATAGCGACGGATGACCTCATCATCGTTGATCCCGGCAGTGGCGGTGAACTGCCGGCCGGCTGCCAGCGGTACGACGGTGATCTTGTCCTCCGCCAGCCACAGGGCTCTTGCCGCCTGCCTTCGCGTGTGGTTGGAGATTGCCAAGATTGCTTGCCTCGTTCGCATCGCCGCTCGGACTACTGTCCGGTAGTATAGATTCACGGTTTTTGGATAGTCGTCCGGGAAGTTTATAGGGTACACATCCAGCAGCAGCGATACGGTCTTACAAGGCAGCCAGAGAGGCGCCGCCAGTGGATGGGTGTTGAAATGAAGGTCTAGCCCCAATCTGCTGGCCAGCACTGGCAAGACGAAGATCTGCTTCGCCGACGCGATTGGAATTGGTGTCGGCAGAAAGGTGAAGCGCTCAGGCGCGGCGACCGGGACCTGCGGCGCCGCCGGATTGGTCAGGACCAGGTACTCGTTGCGCTGGTCGATTTGGGCAAGGTGGTTCAGCAGGTTGATCGTATATTGTCCGACGCCGGTTGCCCATCCACGGCTGATACGAACGTCAATGCCAATTCGCATCGGTCACAAACAATGGTCTGAAAATAGAATTCGACGGCTTTGTAGGGGCGTCCTTCTTGGGAAGCACGCCCCTACAGCGCGGCAATACATTTTTGACCGTCCGGCGGCCGCCGGCCAGGGACAGAGGACAAAAGTGAAATGCACTTCACGCATGCTCTTGGGGCAGTAGACGCAGAGCGTCCGTATGACGGGGGCGGAGGAGGTGGAAGTGACGATGGTCAAGGGTGGCCATCTTTGGTTCATTGAGCCGCTCGACAACCGCGAGAACCGCGGCGTCCACGAACCCTACGTCGGCGTCACTGTAACGATCACAAAGTTCTCTGATGCGACGGTAATCATCGGGCTGCAATTCCTCGACCCGATAGGCGCCGGCGATAATGTCATCCAAGAGGGCCACTAACACGCCCGGATTCAGCCGAACGCGCACCCAATAGTCCACCTCCACCAGCACGGGCGCTGGGATAACCAACGGCTCGTTCGCTTCCTCGATAAGCCTGCGGCACGCGGTGTGGTCGGCATCGCTCCGGTCGAGCGACGCATAAAGCGGGCCGGTGTCCAGGATCAACGCCACGGGCGCGGCTCCGCACGTTCTTCGGCGGTGCGGCGCGCGGTATCGGTGTGTCGAGAAGCGCCGATCCCCAGGCTTCGCGGTCGCGGGCGATAACTTCTGGACTTCTCCTCCAGAGCCTCGCGGACCAGGGCGGCGATAGATGTCTGGCGCTCTGAGGCCATCAGACGCAGGCGCTTCAGTAACTCGTCGGGAATCGAGATAGTGGTGCGTTCCATATCATCATGATAGCATAAGTGATGCTACGCTCCGAGGCGGCAAGGCTAAACTGTCGCCTGATCCACCGATTATACTTACGGTTCATGTTAAGGATTATCAGTGCCATTGTCCGCTTTCACTGAAACTACGGAAATCTCGTCATCGGAAGCTGCGTCGCGGGTCGGCCGCTGGAAGATGGCGCTAGCGACTCTCATCTTCGCCCTGGCGGTGGCAACCAAGGCGCCGTTTGTCGGCTATCTATTATGACGACGCTTACATCACCTTCCGCTACGTGGAGAACGCCGTCGCCGGCAACGGGCTAGTCTATAACGTCGGCGAGCGGGCGCTTGGCGCGACCAGTGGCCTCTATCTGCTTCTGCTGACCGGCCTGGCGGCGCTGGGTCTCAGCCCGTTACAGGCCGGCCCCTGGCTCAACATCTTGATAGTCGCGCTAGTACCAGTGGCAGTGTTTTTAGTCGCCGTGCGACTGGGCTATCCCTGGCCGGCGTTGGCGATTGGCGTCGCGCTGGCGGTTGATCTGGAGGGGCTGTTCTTTTACCGAAACCTGCGTTTCGGCATCTCAAGCCCAATCGCTAGCGGCATGGAAACCGGTCTATATATAGCAGCCATCTGGGGCGCTCTGCTAGCGACATTGCTGCGCCGGCCCAATCTGGCGATGACCATAGCGGCGCTTGCCGTACTAGCGAGGCCGGATGGGCTGCTAGTCCTGGTCATCGTCCTCGGCTGGACAGTTCTGGTGCAAAAGAAGTGGCCAATTCGGGGCTTGATCGCCGCGCTGGTCATCCTACTGCCCTGGTTCATCTTTGCAACCATCTACTATGGTTCACCTATCCCCAACACGATCATCGCTAAGGCGATTGTCTGGAGTCATCCCGACACGATGTGGGAGAGGACGCCGGTTGTCACGGCGCTGCTATGGTTTTTGCCTCCCTGGATGCTGCCGGGGTATCTGGTTGGAGCGATTGTTCTTCTGCGCCGGCTGCCGCAATCCGCGCCATTCCTGATCTGGCAAGTCCTCTACACGCTCGCCTTTACCTTCGCCCAACGCAGCGAAGTGTTCCGATGGTATCTGACGCCGGCGCTGTCGGTCTATACGGCGGTCGCCGTTCTAGGCTACGTCGTGATTGGCAAGTGGGTTGCGGAGTTCGTCCGATCGAGAAATCTGTTGCGATGGAGCGCAAACGCGGTGGCCACTGCCGCAATTGTCATTGTGATCGGGTACTCACTGCTAGCGGCCTACAGCGATGAGCGTAATTATTGAGCCGTATAACTCGACGTTTCTGCCCTCTGTTGCAATTATCGTAGCGCGGGGCCTTGTGCCCCGCCGCCCAGAAGCAGGGGACAAGCCCCTGCGCTACATACCCTTTGGTTGGACAGTGGTGAGCGAACAGTCCATGCCGCATAGATCAATATTTCTGACCACCGCTGTACAAGTGGTATGTCGCATATAACTTCAAGACCTATTGGACAGCGGACGAGTATATGGTGCGCGGCCGGCTCGTCGAGATGGTCAACGCCCAGGCGAAGCCGGATGATACAATCCTACTAGGCACGTTGGGCCACCTCGGTTACCGTATAGATATTCGCAAGATCGACCGGGACGGCCTTGTTTCGCCGCAGGTCCTGCACTACTATCTGGAGCCGGCTGATCCGCAGTACGCCTGGGCCAGACGCTTCGGAGGAACGCCTTTCATTCGGATGATCGGTAATTTCGAGCCGGATTTCATCGCCATCGGTGGCGAGGAAGAGAATCTTGCCCTTTTGACGCAGTATCTATCGGGTAAGGGATATGCAGTCGCCGGCGAGTTTCACAGCAGCGGATACGGACTCTCGCGCACCCTACGGTTAGTGTACAACCCGAATGGGAGTTTCTTCGTACTTTACCATCGTGTCGCAGCGTAGAGTTGGCGGGCCCAGACGCCGGGCCGGAGAAAAAATAGACATAAGTAAGATGTATTGAACGTTCATCTGTTTGTTGATCTGGCGGAAGAGCATTGGATCAGCATGGACTTGTACGCCAGCCGGTTAATCCAAAGCCTTTCCGAGTCAGATCTAATGCGGAAGCTAGAACTGAATATTGTTAGCAAGAGGCCGCCAACGCCGGCTTTTATCGCTCCGCTAGCTCGCCAAGGATCATTGGGCCGCTTTTATCTCTATCTGCTCAGGTATCTCTACTACCAGCCCTGGGCCTACTTTTACCAAGGTGATGTCAACCACGTCGCAGACCACTCGTACGCTTTTTTGCTCTCTTCATTAGACCAGCGCCGGACGGTCATAACCTGCCATGACGTTGAGCCGTTGCAAACAGCGATAAGTGGCAGGTATCGCAGCATGGGAGTGGCCCTTATCCTGTTTCGCTATGCGATGATGGGTCTCAAGCGCGCTAGGTTCTTGATCGCTGATTCGCAAGCCACTCGGAACGACCTGGTGAGGTCGCTAGGCATATCGCCGGACCGAATCGAGGTAGTCTATCCCCCACTGGACCCAGTCTTTGATGGCGTCGTTGACGCGGTTTCGCAAACCGAGGCCCGCCGGCGATTGGGATTGGATGCCGAGCGAAAGTACATTCTGAACGTTGGCTCGCTGGTGCCGCGCAAAAATATCGAGGGGTTGCTTAATGCGCTGGCGCTGGTCAACCGGCGCTATTCAGAGCCGGTCTATCTCTTGCGAGTCGGGCCTCGCTTGAATAGCAGGCTAGCCGGCCTGGCCGATCAACTAAAGTTAGCTGATAGAATAGTCGAGCTTGGAAGATTGTCTTCTTCTGAGTTGGCGCTGGCCTACCGGGCCGCTGACACGTTGCTATTTCCGTCCTGGTACGAGGGTTTTGGCTGGCCGGCTGCCGAAGCGATGGCCAGCGGGACGCCAGTGGTCGCGTCGAAGGCCGGCGCATTGCCGGAGGTCGTTGGCGACTGCGGGTTGCTGGTTGATCCGGCTGACGCTGACGGGCAAAGCCAGGCCGTGCTCGACCTGTTCAACCAGCCGGAGCTGGTAGCAGACCTGGTAGGCAAAGGCCGAGTAAGAGCAGGGCTATTTAATCGCCGGCGGATGGGTGAGGCGGTTGCCGCGGTCTATCAGCGACTGTTGAGCTAGTCAGGTTGAACAGATGCGATAGGTGATTTTTTGAGTCTGGGACAGGCATTCTCCGCCCCCTGACTTGCGCCTGACGCCGGCTGTGTGGTAAAAGTAGCATACTTTCAATCAAAAGTTGATCTGGGCTCTGGCCTAAGGAGGCAAATAGTGCAACTTTCCAAAGCGGGTGGACTGTCGGTCACTGCTTTTGGCCTCGCCGTAGCGTTGCTGATCGTTACAACCAGCGTGGCCTTCGCCTATGTTGATCCGAGCGCCGGCGGCATGCTTATCCAGTTATTCGTGGGTGGACTTATGGCCGGCTTTATCATGATAGGACGGATTTTCTGGTCCAACATCACTTCAATCTTCAGATTTGGAAAGAAGCGGGGTGACATCAAAGAGGAAGAGGCGCCCCAAGCAACTGACCAGGGGCCGGATCACAATTAAGATAGAAGGCAGAAGTATCCGGATTGGCAAATGACACTTCAATCGCCTTGGATCTTTGGTTCGAGCCGGGATCGTTTCGTGAAGGCGATAGTCGAGTCGTCAGGCTAGGAGATCGAGTCCTCCGCTGCTTTAATGCTCATGGCGGCGCTGAGTTCCAAGCCGCGACCGAATCTGGGCTATTGCGTGAACTGGTTGAAAAAGGGTATACCGTCGCGAGCGATCCGGTGAATCTGGCTGACTTACCCGACCTGCCGGCGCTTGTGCCCGGAGTCCAGTTGGTGGTCGAACATCCCGTTCTCCCCTTTATCTCCTATCCTTACGAGTGGCCGTTTGACATGCTAAAGGCAGCGGCGCTGTTGCACCTCGAGATATTGCAAATGGCGCTCCAACGAGGCTTCATCCTCAAAGACTCCAGCGGTTACAACATTCAGTTCGTCGGCTCCCGGCCAATGTTTATTGACGTTGGCTCATTTGAACGCTGGCCTGAGGGCGCGTCCTGGGTCGCCTACGCGCAGTTCTGCAGAATGTTCCTCAATCCCCTGCTGCTAGAAGCGTCCGTTGGCATCCCTTACCAGCCTTGGCTTCGCAGCTCATTGGAAGGCATATCGCCGGAGCTGTTGAACCGTGTCCTGCCCTTGCGAAGTAAGTTAAGCAGGTCGATCTTCATGAATGTAGTCCTGCAATCGTGGTTGAACCGCCGATTCGCTGCCAGCGACGCCTTAAAGAAGATGGCGACTAGCCGGCCGCTCGATCGCAAAAACCTTCTTCGGCTAGTCGGCGATCTATACCGTTTAATCGAGAATCTGAAGTCGCCGTACTCACGGTCGGAATGGGCTGAGTACGAGAGACAGAATACTTATAACCTGCCAGACAGGGAGCGCAAGGAGCGGTTCGTCGCGCAAGCGATGATGCGGAGCGAATCGCGAATCGTTTGGGACCTTGGGTGTAACACGGGAGGTTATAGCCGGATCGCCGCCCGCTATTCCAAATGGGTCATCGCTATGGACAACGACCATGTGGTGGCGAATCTGACCTATCAGCGTTCTCGCGGCGACACGCCAAACATAACCCCACTGGTCATGGATCTTTTGAATCCATCGCCGTCTCAAGGTTGGGGACAGCGGGAACGTTTCGGCCTGGAGCAACGAGGGCCGGCGGACTTCGTCCTCTGCCTAGCTTTGATCCACCATCTAGCGATCACGGGCAACGTGCCTTTTGATCAGTTCTTTGCCTGGCTTGGTCGAATCGCCAGAGCCGGCGTCATCGAGTTCGTCCCGAAGGATGATCCAATGGTTGGGCAACTGCTCCGTTGGCGCACCGACATATACCACGA
>JBCLEL010000079.1:0-8861 GCA_038913435.1 Chloroflexota bacterium | reverse complement strand
AAACGGCAATAGGACGGATTGGAGAACACTGGCACTGGAAACCGCTGACGTCTCTGAAGAACGTGAAGTAGTATCTCGCGCTCAGCGGAACGACCGGCAGGCGTTAGGAGCCCTCTACGAACGCTATTTTGACCGGGTGTATCGGTATGTGCTGTCTAGAGTCGGCAATGTGGCTGAGGCCGAGGACCTCACCGAAGAAGTGTTTATGATGATGATGCGCTCAATATCGTCATTCCGTTGGCAAGGGGTCTCCTTTGTCGCCTGGCTGATGCGAATTGCCCACAACAAGGTGATTGACTATTTCCGTCGCAAGGGACGGCAGTTGGAACAGGTGACTGGTGACCTGCCAGAGGTTGTCAGTCCTGATGACCCAGCCAAAGAGGTTGAGGCGCGTTTCACCGCCGAATTCCTACGCGACGCGATCCGAAAGTTGACGCCGGACCAGCGCGATGTGGTGACGATGCGCTTTGCCGCCGAATTGTCAGTTGCCGAAACTGCGCTGGCCCTCGGCAAATCGGAGAACAATGTCAAAGTCTTGCAATTCAAGGGCATCCGGGCATTGCGCCGGATGATGCAGGGCGCTTCGCCCGCTTCCTTAGGTGAGTTGTGATGGGTAAGGACTCAATCGAAGAGCAGTTTGCCAAACAGCTTGAGGATATAGAAAAAGAGCGGCGTGTTTCTTCGTCTAAACCGAGCGGAGAGCAAAAAGATGTACGCCTCTCCGAACTGGTTAGGATCAGTCAACAGCTCCGCGAGGTCTGGGCGGCGGAGCCCAGGCCCGAATACAAAGCCGCCGCCAGGGCACGCTTCTTTCGAGCGATAGATGCTGCTCCAAGCGAGGGCCGGTTATTCGGCTTATTCCGGCAACGCTGGCTTGCAAGCGGCGTAGCGGCCGCCGTAACAGTCGCTGTGATCTCCGGCGGTGTCTCGGTTGCTTCAGCCGGGGCCTTGCCAGATGAGCCGCTATACCCGGTCAAACGAGGGATCGAACAAGCGCGGCTGGCCCTGACATTTGACGATTCCTCCCGCGCAGAACTCATATTGTCGCTCGCCGATCAGCGGCTGCGAGAGATCGAGGAGACAGAACGACGCGGCCGGCCCATCGAGACCGGCCTCCTTCAGGACCTCGCGCACCAAACTAGCCAGGTCAGCTCCGATCCTGACCGCTTAGCGCCGGAGCTAGCCAAACGTCTGGCCGACCTGAGCGAACGTCAACAGGCGACCTTGCAACGGGTAGCGGATAAAGTTCCAGCTTCTGCCAAACCGGCTTTGGAAAAAGCGATTGAAGAAGCCGGCCAGAGCCGCCAGCGCGCTACCGAGGCGCTCGAAAAGCGAGAGCAGCCTGCGCCGACTCCTAATGGCAAGGAGAAGGAAACCCCTAAAGTCACGCCCAAAGGTCTCGAAAAACCTGTGACAGCCACCAGTGTGGAGGAAAAGGGCCGTTTGATCGGTACGCCAGCGCCGCTACCGACTCTGGTAAAGCCGAAGTCGCCTGCCGTCAAAGAAAAGATCGTCGTCACACCAACTGTCATACCAGTCCCGACGATCATACCCACCGACAAACGTGAGCAGGACGATAAAGGCGGGAGTGGCCGGCCTAGTCCGACGGCGTCGCCTGTCCTTGAAAAACAGGTGACACCACTGCCACGCCCGACCGTTACCCTGCCGGCATCAACGCCGGCCGACAAACGTGGCCCGAACGGCAAAGAAGAAAAAGGCCCACCTGAACCGACGATAATAAAGTTGACGCCACACCGTCGCCGCCAGAAGTAAAGCCGCCGGCGCCGGTGGCTACCCTTGTTGTGCCTGGGAAGGATACCGACAAGAGATGAGGTGACAAACGGCGGGCAGCCGCATACCGACCGTATCCGAACGAAAGAAAAGGGGCTTCGATGAAGAAGCCCCTTTTCTTTGAGAAATAGGTCGAGAAATGGGTCAGCCCAGGTTAGTCAGAAACGACGCAACCAGTTGTTGCATCATCTTCAACAGTCCCTCCAATGATATTCCACTACCGGCCTTTACCTCGACCTTGACGGAGTTTTTGTCTTCATCCTGCTTGATCTTAATCTCCAATTTCTGTTCAGCGCTGGCCATCCCAGACGGTGTAGGCGTCGGTGTTAACGTCGCAACGGTTGTCTGGGTAGCGGTAACCTGTTGTGTCGCCACGATGGTCGGTGTGAACGTAGCGACTGCCGTATGGGTGGCGGTAACCTGCTGAGTCGGAGTCATAGTCGGCGCCACCGTCAGAGTTGGAGATACTACATTAGTAGGGGTGATGGTTGGTTGAGCAGTGAGGGTGGGCGTGACTACTGTCGTGGGTACTATGGTCGAGGTAGCGGTTGGTGCGATAGGATGAGTTGGCGTGGCAGTCACCGTGCGATCCGGCTGCTTGCCTTTCTCATGCACCTTGATCTTCTGCGCGATTAAGCTGCAGTTATCATCAACACGACCTTCTGCGCTAACAGTGGCGCCAACCGCTAGTTTCCCCTTGATCTCCAGTTTTGGAACAACGGTTGGATCAACGATTACTGTCAAGCCTTCAACGACGATCTGCTTGTCAGACACGCTCTCGATGACTCCCTTGATGGAGAAGCGGTTCTTATTGATCTGGATGTGAGCGCCAGGCCGCGGTTTTATCACTAGATGAGGGCAAGCCTTCTCTTTTTGGTTTGCCTTATCGTCTTTAGAGTTCTTTTGACGCTTTTTATCCGACGGCCGATCCTTGTCATCCTGGTCTCTGTCTTCATCTTTGTCTTCTTGGTGGGCGTCCTTGTGATCGTCAATCGCCACAGACCGGCTTGGCATGCTCATCGGGTTCGAGTACGATAGAGCGGTTGTTGCAGTGCCTAGGATGAGGAAAACAACTGCAAGTAGGCTTACTATCTTGTACATCTCATAAACTCCTATGCTTAATTTTGGCGGGATTGGCAGCTTTGGCTGCCCATTTCCCGATGGGACGACACGATAGACGGCACCCCACCCTGGCCATCTATCAATGACGTCCTAACTTGTGCAACGAGCAGGGGCGAAAAAAGTTAACGGTCATTTATAGTGATATTGAGCGAGACTGCTGCGTAAATAAAACTGCTGTTGAAATAGCGCCACGTCGCCGGACTGAAGTCCGGGCGCTTGTTGAACGGGCTGAAGCCCGACTAGAGGTGTGCAGATGTCGCCCGTGGCGACCTCTGACGGGGGTCTGGGGGTATCCCCCACGAATTATTCCCCTTTCTCCTAGCAGGAGAAGGGGGTCAGGGGGATGAGGTTTTCGGCGACCGAGGTAAGTTTGTATCTATGCCTTGTAGCTGCGCCTCAGCTAACGGAAATCTATTTTCACGGCAGCCTCAACTTCAGGATAACTGAGAGTGACCACCCACTTTTACTGAATTACGCAGCAGTCTCATTGAGCTTTTGTTGGAACAATTGACCTGCGTGTCCGTCGTGACCCAGATGACAAGGACGCACACACGGCTGGTTGTCATTCTATCGCCGCGTCTACTCATCACTGATTAGTCGGCTGCACGGCGTCCGCGGGAAGTAAACCGACTTGCTTGAGTAAGTCACCGCCCAGGACCCGGACGACACTGCCAGGTGACGGCATGCCGGGCACGCTCTCGACCCAGCGCTGGAAGGCGATCCGCTGGAAGCGTTGGACGACGAACGGGCCATGCTTTTCTGGTTGAGACATCGGGAGCCCATAGAGCTCGATCGCCCGATCGAGCGAGCCGGCGGCCAGGTACCTCTGGCGAATCGCCTCGTCGGTCATCCAACTGAGACGGATCTGCTTCGCCCGTTGCCAGTCGCCGCCGGAGCCGTCGTCACGGATAGGCTTCGGAATACCGGCCACTTCCAGCAGCCAGTCGTCCTTGCCGGCATCGGTGAGCCACTCGAAGGTATTGGCGAGGACCGCGCGGCCAAGCTCAGGCCGCCACTGGAGCAGCGCGCCTTGGGTGGCCTGGTAAACGAAGCCTTCCATCTGGAATCGCTGTGACGACGGGTAGCCAAGCGCGGTAATCGCACCTAGCGCCCGGAAGCTGTCGTAGAATCCGATCCCGCCTTCGTTGGTTATCCAGTAGCCACCCCGGCCCTGGCCGGCCTCGGTGTAGAACGCGCCGCCGGCCGCGTAGCTGACCGGCGCCAATGGCGGCGGCTGCGGTCTTGGCGCCATCGCCGCTTTGTACTTGTCGCTCATCTGTCGAGTCAGTCGAAGGTACAGATCGCCGTAGTTCTGGCTTGGCTCGATCTGGCTGCCTTCTGGCCACTCGTTCCAGGAAGTAATCGAAATGATCGCCGGATGGGTATCGATAGCACCCTGCCAGACTCTCGTGTAGTAGGCGCCGCCTTGACGATCTACCGCGAAGCCGTCAGCGCGACCAAGCCGCGTGTCATCGTAGCCCGGCATCACTGTCGCCATCCATAGTTTGCCGGGATAAGCGCGCGTGCGACCGGCGTAACTGGCGAGTTGGCTCGCGGGGTCCGACGACCAGGCAATGGAGTACGGGTGAATACCGTCAAAGACATCAAGGTATGAGAAAATGTCACCTTCACCGATCCAGAGGGCTTCTCGATTCGGATCAACCTGGTTGCGAACTGCCCGCCAGGTGTCAACATCGTACTTACGGGTACCGAAGAAGATCACGACCGGCTTGCCGTTGAAGCGAAACCAGGCCGAATCGCCGAAGTAGCGCTTCAGGTAATTCAAAGCATTGGTGATGTCGCCGGGATTGTTCATGAACGGCGAATTTATGTCGAAGTCGACCGTCACCTTGAACCCCTGACTACCAGCGACCGAAAGGAGGGTCTGGAGATTCGTGTCCGTCTGGTTTCCTGGCCCCCACCAGTTCAACTCGAAGCCATCAATGCCAGCGCTCTTCGCCTGGGTGACGTGTCGCTCAATCGTCCCACGGTCGGCGGACACGTACCGTGTTGCCGGCAGGTCAGAGAGCCTGCGGCTGTCCCAGGAATTATTATCGAACCAGGCGTAATACATCGCCAAGACTGACGTCTCGTCTGATGCGACCGCTGGCGCCGTCATCGCCGGATTCACCAGCAGTGCGAACGCCATGAAGACGCTGAACAAGTATTGTCTCCGCATTTTAAGATACTCACCTTCCCTCTATCTCACCAGCGATCGGCGCTGATCTGTGCTTGACAGTGTGTCTTGTAGATTAACACACTTGCCCCTAAAAAAACGTTTGCGGACGAAAAAGGTTACCGGTCAGTGAGCTTGAACATTCCCTGGTGCCTAGGCGGAAGACTCACTGGAGTGTTGGGGACTGTTTGAGGCGGTTCTGGTAAATATGGTCTGATCGCTGAGGAATAGGCTGTTTTGGAGGGCGGCAGCTGCCTGCTCAGGCCGGCTAGCTGAACACCTTACCCGGATTCAAAATGTTTTGGGGATCGAAGGAGGCTTTGATTTGCCGCATCAGCTCTATCGGTTCTGGTTGCAGACTCATTGGAATGAACTCTCGCTTGAGCAGGCCGATACCGTGCTCGCCGGACAGCGTGCCGCCAAGCTGGACGGCGGCGGCGAATATGTCACGGGCTGCCAAAGTGACCCGCTCCATCTGGGCGCTGTCGCGCAGATCGCAGAGCACGTTTGGGTGGAGGTTGCCGTCGCCGATGTGACCAAAGAGGGGAATCATTAGGTCGTGCTGCTTGGCGATCTGCTGGATCCGGCGCACCATCTCCGGTATCGCGCTGCGCGGCACCGAGATGTCTTCGCCGAGCTTGTTCGGGTATAACCGGCCGAACGAAGACGAGATAGACCGCCGGGCCTTCCAGAGCTCCTCCGCTTCAGTCTTGCTGGCCGCCGGCCGGACCTCAACGGCCCCACCGGCCTGACATTGCTCAACGACAACTGCGAGTTGAGCGTCAACCGTGTCCTCATCGCCGTCAACCTCAATTAGCAACATCGCCTCGACATCGAGCGGCAGGCCGGCTTTCAAATGGGCCTCGACGCAGCGCAGCGTGGCTTGGTCCATCATCTCCAACGCCAGCGGTTCGATGCCGGTCCCAATGATCGCATTTACCGTCTCGCTCGCCTGGTCCAGGCTGGCAAAGGTGACCATCACCGTTCCCCGGGCCGGCGGCTTGGCGATGAGGCGCAGGGTGACTTCTGTGATAACACCAAGCGTGCCTTCGGAACCAATGAACAGCCTGGTCAGGTCTAACGGATTGCCGGCGGTGGTGTCGGTGCGGATGATGTCGCCGGTTGGCAGGACGACCTCCAGGCCAAGCACATACTCGCGGGTGCCGCCGTACTTCAGACAGCGCGGCCCGCTGGCGCTGGTGGCGACGTTGCCGCCGATGGTTGACTGACGGAGGCTGGCTGGATCGGGTGGATAGAACAGCCCTTCGCGCTCAACCGCCGCTTGCAAATCGGCGTTGACGACGCCCGCTTCAACGATTGCCCGCATAGCCAGCCGGTCAATGCTCCTTATGCGGGTCATGAGGCTTAGGTTTAAGACAATCCCGCCGGACAACGGCACCGACCCGCCGGCCAGGCCGCTGCCAGCGCCGCGAGGCACGACCGGAATCCCCAGCCGGCTGGCGAGGCGCAGGACGCCGGCTACCTCGTCGGCGCTCAGCACTGATACGGCGGCGTCGGGCGTGCGCTCTAGCCAGGTGCCGTCGTAGCCATAGACGATTAGCTCGGCCGGGTCAGTTGTTATTCGTTCCGCCGGCAGGGTTTTAGCAAGATCGGCGGCCAGGGTACTCTTCATGCTATTCAGCCAGGCCGTCCGGTGGCGATCGTCACACCGATACTGTTATTTTAGGTGAGCCGTCCTAGGAGCGCGGCCATCTTGGCCGCCCCTGCTGCGGGCGGGACGCCCGCGCTCCCAGGGGTCTAATAAATCCAGGAGTCCGGCTTGACCAGGGGCTTGCGGGACTCGTCCTGAAAACCCCACTCGATGAGCTTGCTCAACCTTTTCATTCGACGTGGGCCGGCCGTTTCTACCAGGCGGTCGGTGTAGATACGCCCGCCCTTGCGGCTGCTCTTGTTGAGCACAACGCTCTCGACCAATCCTTTTAGGTATACCTGCTGCCAGGGTAGCTTCGGATCTGAATCGTAGTTCATCGTAAACATGCGGCGGTCGCGCTTGCCGCCCCAGGAAGAGTGAAAGACGCTATGGTGGAACACCACCACATCCCCCGGTTCAGAGACGAGCGGGTAGCGGCCCGGTACGTCCGGCGAGTGGCGGTCGTATAAGCCCGACTCGAACGCCTGTTGGATCGCCGCGTGATACGACGAATGATGGCTGCCAGGAATCACGCTCAGACAGCCCGAATTCTCACCAACCGAATCAAGGTACAAAGCCACCTTGATGGTGCGATACTCTGGCGCGCCGCTATCAGGATGCCAGCGAGTGTTGCCAACGTAGTAGTTGCCATCGGAGCCATGATAGACGCCGTCCTCGCCGATAAGCCCATCAACGATGTCGTTGATTCGGCTGTCGTCGAAAAGCTCGATGAGCTTATCATCACCTTCGATGAATGGTACGATTGACAGGCGCGAGGTGCCATCGTAGCCCAACTCGGCGGCCGGCCCGCTGATGACGCGCATAAAGGCGGCATCAATCTCAGCCATATCGCTCGGCGATAATAGCTGGCGAAAGACGAGAAATCCCACCGTTTGAAAGCGTTGCTTCTCCTCGTCCGATAGGACATACCCTGGCTTTACCGCTTGTTCGACTGCCACTTGTTCCTCCTCCGTAGCTCGCTTATCGCGCCTGCTTCACTGGAATCATGACCCGGCCGAGGCCGGCGCGCTTGGCCGGCGCTTCATCTTCGGCCAGCGTTTCGCCCGCCTCCAGGCGACGAAGCTCCTCAATCAAGGCCGGCAACAGGCTATCCTCATCAGCGGTGCGAATCAGCCGGCCTTTGCGATAGATCGCGCCCCGGCCACGCCCGCCGACGATCGCCAGGTCAGCGTCGGCCGCTTCGCCGGGACCGTTGACAACGCAACCCATCACCGCCACCTTCAGCGGAGATTTCACGTCGGCCAGCGCTGCTTCAACCTGTTGGGTCAGTTTCAGCAGGTCAACCTCCAGCCGGCCACAACCGGGACAGGCGGTCAGCATCGGCCCGTGCGAGCGTATCTCCAGCGCCTTCAGCATTTCGTAGCCGACGCGCACTTCTTCGGTCTTATCCGGCGTCGTCAAGGATACCCGCAGCGTGTCGCCGATCCCTTGAGCTAGCAACGAGCCAATGCCAATCGCCGACTTGATGGTGCCGCTCCAGGAGGTGCCGGCCTCGGTCACGCCCAGGTGCAACGGGTAGTCGGTCTGGCTGGATAACAGCTTATAAGCCGCGATCATTTTTGGGACTTCGCTGAACTTGACCGAGACGATCATGTCGTAGAAGCCAAGCTGCTCGCAGAACTTGATGTGATCGAGGGCTGATTCGACAGCGCCTTCCGGGGTTGGGTATCCGTACTTCTCAAGCAGGCGCGGCTCAATCGAGCCGGCGTTAACTCCTATTCGCAGCGGGATGCCAGCTTGTTTCGCTGCCAGCGCCACCTCTTCGATACCCTTCTGGCCGGCCTTGACGAAAATGTTGCCGGGGTTGATCCTGACTTTGTCAACGCCTTGCTTGATGGCTTCGATTGCCAGCAGGTAGTCGAAATGAATATCGGCAATGAGGGGAATGCTGATCCGGCTCTTAATCTGTTCCAAAACCTGCGCGGCTTTCTTGTCCGGCACTGCGACCCGGACCAGCTCGCAGCCGGCGTCCTCAAGCCGGCGTATCTGGTCAACCGTCTTGGTGACATCGCGGGTGTCGGTGTCGCACATTGACTGCACCCGGACCGGCGCGTCGCCACCAACCGTCACTCCACCGACACGCATCTGCCGGGTCAGACG
>JBCLEL010000078.1:0-8930 GCA_038913435.1 Chloroflexota bacterium | reverse complement strand
ATGATTACGCTCATCGCTGTAGGATTGCCTCTACGGCTGCCGGGCTTGGCCTGCCATTTATGCGATAGGCAGGTTAATGCTTTCTGCCTTGCTGGAAGCTGATTGCAACAGTTTATCCAACTGCGGCCTTGCCTCGTTGACGTGTTCGGCGGCGTGCTCGAAAAGTGACTGCAAATCCGTCAGGACTTGAGCCAGACCTGCGTAGTCGCCGTCATTCAAGCTATTCAACTCGTCTACCAGGCGCCGGAAACTATCTTGATGATGCGCCAATTCCTCAATCGCGAGATCAACCGCCGGCGCATCGTAGTCGGTAAGGCTTGGAAATCTCTCTTGTAGGACTCGCCCCAGATTGAAAATATCAATAGTCATTGCTTAATCTGTCACTGACTTGAATCACGATTGCTACTTGGTATCCAAGTGAGCTTCGACCAGCATCACGATGTTGGCTGCTGCCAGATGAAGCGTGTATGCCACAAGGTATGGCGGCACCTCGACAGGAGTTGCACCCTGCCCGTGACCACCCAACTTATTGCGGAGCGTTGGAACCCCTGCTTCCATCGCTGAACGTAAGCCGGCAAAGTGGCTTGCAAGATAAGCGGGGATTAGGCCATTATCGAAGATCGTGTTAATAAGCACGTTTGCAGTAGCATTTGGGTCAACCGACCATTTCCGCTTCGCGCAGATAGTTTTCATCGTACTTTCAAAAGCTTTTAGCGCATCGTTGAGGGCTTCCTTGCGGCGACCGTGCCGATAATGTTCATGGGCGCTCAGAAACTCCTGTTCGGCACCTTTGAATCCGGCTGAGTGAAGCAGATTGAGCGCCGGCTTGATTACCTCCGAATGAACAAACTGAGAGTCTACCTTTATCAGCTTGCCCTCTTCGAACTGATAACCTAACCCGTGCTCCCGGAACCTGTGGTTCAGTTCGGCAATCGCGTCGTCTGGTTCCTGTTTTATTCCTGCCCTTCTTCTTTGATAGTTATCGAACTTACCGAGCACCGTTTTGATTGTCCAAAAGGAAAGTTCAATGATGTCTAATGCATCATTGGTCTTTCCTCCAAGGAGAAATTCCCGGCAATTTTCCGACGGATCATCATGTGATCGTCCGAGGGCAAAGGTCCCTAGTTCTCTAGAAAGGGCGTTGTGAATCCACGTCCACATGACGTTCGAAGCTTCTTCACCGTCGTTAAGGTAGCTAAATTGCCTAGGGTTACGATATGGTCCAATGCTATCGTTCCATATATGTACTACTTGGACACGTAGCTCCGTCGGAATTTCGTCGTATTGATATACGTCAGTCTTTTCCTGGTTCTCTAATCGCTTCATCCGCTTGGTAAACGTTCCGATAACTGCCACGTCTTTAATACTCCCATGCACCCCAAAGTCACCACTCGGTTGGTTTAAGTAATATCAGCAGTGGTTCGACCAGAAGGATACCCGTCCGATCTTTATGGTCAGTATTATACAGTCGGAGAGATCGGATGTTCCAATAATCGCAAGGACATAATTAGTCTGAGGAATGTTTGCCAGGCCGGCCAGCTTTGTATATGTCGTTGGAAAAAGGGCTTCTACATCGTCGGGCACGAGTACGTGATGATCTTCCGGAAGTCCTGAACCACGCTAAGATTGTGCAGCCTGCCAACTGTTCACTATCGTGAGACCGTTGCGTCTAGGAACCCAACGACTCGCTGAAGGTATTCTTCCGGATACGCCTTGAACATCTCATTGTGTTCCGGCCCGGCGACTATCCACAACATTTCCGGCCCTTCTCCGGAGGCGCCCCAGAGGCGACGCGAATTCTCGGGCGGTACGTAGGCGTCGCTCTCACTGTGAATGAAGAAGATCGGACGCGGCCTAATCTTTGCGACAACGTCAATCGGCGCAGCCTTGGTCAGGTCAATGCCGTAGAGGGCGTTGTCCATAAACATGACGCCTGGAATAAAAAACGTCGGCAGGCCGCCTTGTTTTGGGAACTCGACCTCGAGCAACTCGGTCAGGCGGGCGTAGGCGCTGTCGGCAATGACCGCTGAAACGTCGGCCGCCTCCGGCGCGGTCAGCAGGCAGATTGCCGCGCCCATCGAGTGGCAGAGGAGACCAATGTGTCCGGCCGGGATACCACGCGCCCGGACGTAGGCGACCGCGGCCAGCACGTCGCGGCGCTCCAGCGGACCGAGTGAATATCTGTCACCGCCGGACTCGCCGTGGGCGCGAAGATCGAAGCTCAACACGTTGTAGCCGGCCTTCACCAACCCCGCCGCCTGGCGTGTGAGGTCTCCATTGGAAGCCGACCGCGAGCTGTTGCGGCCATGGACAATGATGACGGCCCGGTCGCTGGCTGGAACCGGCATCCACCAGCCGCGCAGTGGAATGCCATCCTCCAGACTAGCAAACTCCACCGACTCGAAGGTAAGCCCGTGGTCAGCGGGCGAGCCAACGAGCGCGATCCGCTTGGGTCGCGATAATCGGTCGGCCGCGATGGCCGAGATGCCGGTATAACCCACCACTAGCGCCACCGCCAGTACCACGACCACGCGCGTTAACCAACCAGACCATCCACTTCGGCGCATGTGTCCTCTCCCAATAGTACGCTAGAGTCGTCGCTACGGGTCAATCACAGCCGGCGTCATCCCGAACTTCGGTAGAAACAAGCCCGAATATGCACCTATTGCATAATCAGACGATATTTTCGGGAATACCGTTTCAAGTAGGGGCGTTCAATTGAACGCCCCTACCGTTTGGCCTGATCCTTCACCAGTGAAGGACACCTCATCCCCTGCCCCCTTCTCCTCGCAGGAGAAGGGGGCAGGATTAGTGGGGGACACCCCCACATCCCCCGGCAAGGGCTCCGCCCTTGCACCCCTTAGAGTCCGCCTAGCAAAGCCTAAGACCTCGTTTGAGTTAACACTGAGACCGCTGCGTAATTCAGTGGTTGCCAAAAACCTCATCCCCCTGACCCCCTTCTCCTGGCAGGAGAAGGGGGAATAATTGCTGGGGGACACCCCCAGACCCCCGTCAGAGGTCACGGTAGGCGACCTCTGCACACGTCTAGTCGGGCTTCAGCCCGTTCAACAAGCGCCCGGACTTCAGTCCGGCGACTGTTACGCGCTATTTCAACAGCAGTTTCATTTATGCAGCAGTTTTCCATCGCCCTCCTGGGCGGTCACCGAAATATGAAAATCTATTTTCAGAGCAGCACCACATCGCCCTTGCGGGCGGCCGCCGAAAGATGAAAATTCAGATCGGGCGCTTGCTGGCCTTTAGGCCACCTGCCAAGCGCCCGGACTTTAGTCCGGCGAGGTAATAACCGCCGGCTTAAAAGCCGGGCGCTTGTATGAAAGCTTATTTTCAGACCAGTCTCTTGCGCTAGTCCACCCGATTATGCCACAAGAGGTTGTGGTGCAACTGCGTTGCTAAACACCCTCATAAAAATAGTTTGCCAAGCCGGCGGCTTTTGTATATATTTGCACAGATTTACTAAATATTAGCAAGGTTACTCCCCTTTGAGATTGGAGATATTGTAGTGATTTCCTCGTTGCTGAGATTTCGGAGGCGCCTCTATGCGCGTTGGTAGCGCTGCCGATACCACTATTCCCCGCGTTATCGCTTGGGAGGTCACCCGCGCCTGCCCGCTGGCCTGCATCCATTGCCGGGCGGAAGCGCAACCGTGGCCCGATCCGCGCCAGCTTTCAACTAGGGAAGGTGAGGCCCTATTGGACGACATCGCCAGCGCAAACAACCGGGCCGTGGTTATCCTCACCGGCGGCGAGCCACTTACCCGAAATGACCTTTGCGGTCTGGCCGCTTATGGCACAAGTCTGGGACTAACGATGGTGGTCTCATCGGACTATGGACGTTTGCTTAGCCAGGAGACGGTCCAAAACCTGAAAGCGGCCGGCGTGCGCCGGGTTTCATTCAGCCTGCACTATCCAGACGCTGAGCGGGCGGACGATTTTGCGCGCACCCCTGGATTCTTCGGTATGGCAGTGGAAGCGCTGGTCAACCTGCGAGAGGGAGGACTGCCCTTTCAGATAAACACCACCGTCACTCGCCATAACGTCAATAGTCTGGAACGCCTACATGAGCTGATCATCTCTTTTGGCGCAGCAAACTGGGACCTCTTTTTCTTGGTGCCCACCGGCCGGGCGCACTTCCGAATCAACGATGAGCTGACGCCCGAGCAGTACGAGACGACGCTGCGTTGGTTGTACGATCTACAGCGACGTTCGTTGATCCCCGTCAAACAGACCTGTGCGCCGCACTTTCGTCGGGTCGAGCTACAGCTCGAACGTGAACCCGGCCGATCAGCGCCAAGACCTTCCTCGTGGATGGCTGAGAAAGCCCAGGATACCGTTGCGCCTGGTGGAAGTTACTCCCGGCGACACGGGCCAACCTCAAGGGGTTGCATGTCTGGCAATGGCTTCAGCTTTATATCACACGTAGGTGATGTCTTTGGTTGTGGCTTCCTACCGGTCTCGGTCGGGAATGTTCGTCAGCGGCCATTCGCTGAGCTGTATAGGACGGCCCCGTTGTTCCTCCAATTACGCGATCCAAGTCTCCTCGGCGGCAAATGTGGAATCTGCGAGTACCGGACTGTGTGCGGTGGTTGTCGGGCTCGCGCCTACGCCCTTCATCAAGATGTGCTCGCCGAAGAACCATACTGTGTGTATCAGCCGATAAGACGCCTTCAAACAGAGTAGCCGGCTCAGGTGCGCAGCGCATTGGCGAGACCAGGAGTTTTCACGGGTGCCGGTTTGCCAGGCCGTCTAACCTTGTGTATATTTACGTAGGTTTACTAATTTTTGCTCAGGTTTAAGCTGTTGGAACAGTTAACTCAGCCGGCCGGCGAGCAATGGCTATCGTTGGGGGAAGCGGCGAAGGCGTTGGGCGTGCACCCGGCGACCTTGCGGCGCTGGGCCAACCAAGATCATATCACGCCCCATATTACACCAGGGGGACACCGCCGGTTCACCCGTCAAGACCTGCTGACGTTCTCTAATCGCCAGCGTAAGCTGGTTCTTACCCAAAAAGTCGAGAGCCTGTTGGCCACCCATGCCTTGAATCATACCCGTCAGCACATCGCCGGCCATCAGGATGATCGTTGGCTGAGTGGTATAGCCGAGGATGACCGCCAGCGCAAGCGGATCCTCGGCCAGCGACTAATCGGCCTATTGCTTCAATATGCCTCATCGGTCAACGAGGACGAAGCTCAGCGGCTGTTAGACGAAGTGAGAGCGATTGGCGGAGAGCACGCTCGACTGGCGATGGCGGCAGGCGCGCCGTTGTCTGCGGCGTTGCAGGCTACACTGTTTTTCCGCGACGCGCTAGCCGATGTCACGGTTGAGATCAGCGAGCGCACGCGGTTGGGCCAGCAGTCGAAGGTGCGGTTGCAAGGACGGATCAGCAAAGTCCTCAACGCCTTCGAGTTGGCGCTGGCGGAGACTTATGAGCAAGAAGAACCAACTTTGAAGTATCGCCAGGCGGTAGGGGCGGTTCGCGAACCGCCCCTACAACCACCCTCGCTGCAGGACCTGGCGGCGAGATGACCCACCTGATCTGTGTTGGACTGAATCACGCCAGCGCACCGGTCGAGCTATTAGAGCAACTAACCGACCGCCCCGGTGCCGGCCCGTCCTTGCCGGCCGACCTGGCAGAGTATATTACCCTCTCGACCTGCAACCGCGTGGAGTTCTACGCCGCCTGTCAAGACCCAAACGGTGCTGCCAAATTGCTGCTAGATTTCTTGAGCCATAACCACGACCTTGCCAGAGAGACGCTTGAGAAACATATCTACACACCGACGGACCAGGATGCAGTCAAGCACTTAATGAGGGTAGCCGCTGGCCTCGACTCGCAGGTCGTTGGTGAACCGCAGATATTGGGGCAGGTGATCGAAGCGCACGAGATGGCGGTGTCCGCCAAGACGGCTGGCCCTATCCTGTCTGCCTTGTTTCGCGCGGCCATCCACGCCGGCAAGAGGGCCCGGAGCGAGACCGGCATCAGCGCCAGCGCCGCCTCGATCAGTTCGGTCGCTGTCCAACTAGCCAAGCGACTGTTCGGCGACCTGGGCAATTGCCAGGTGTTACTGGTTGGCGCCGGCGAGATGAGCGAGTTGGCGGCGAAGGTGCTGGTCAAAGAAGGCGTATCGGGCATCCATATTTGTAGTCGGACTTATCAGCGCGCTTATGAGTTGGCGACTCGTTGGGGTGGTCAAGCTTTCACCCTCGACCAGCTTTCCGATCAGTTGACGCAAGTGGACATCGTCATCTCATCTACCAGCGCGCCGGGGTTTATTATTAACCATGACGATGTTGCAATGGCTATGCAGGCCCGCAACGGCCGGCCGCTTTTTCTGATTGATATTGCCGTTCCACGCGACATTGATCCGTCCTCGGCAGACCTAGCTTGCGTCCATCTTCATAACATTGACGATCTTCGAACTATCATTGACCAGAATCTCGGCGCTCGTCGCTCGGAAGTTATCGCGGTCGAGGCAATCGTCGAGCAGGAGGCCGGCGAGTTCTGGCGCTGGTTCCAGTCGTTGGCGGTCGCGCCGACCATTGCCGACCTGCGCCGCCGGCTTGACGCCGTCCGCCAGGCTGAATTGAACCGGCTGCTCGGCAAGCTAGGCGACATTCCCCAGGAGCAACGGGCCGCCATAACCGAGTTCAGCGCCCGTCTGATGAACAAGCTACTGCACGAACCGACCGTTCGCCTGAAAGACGAGGCGGCAAATGGCAACGGCATTGCCCATATCACCGCTATACGTCACCTGTTCGGGCTAGAGCGGAGCGATCGGTGACTATTCAGGTGAAGACGATACGCCTGGGGACGCGGGCCAGCGCGCTAGCTCGCCAACAGAGCCGGCAGGTGGCCGATCTGCTCACGAGCGGCCGGCCAGGTTTGGAAGTCGAGTTGGTTCCGGTGACCACGCAGGGTGACCGCGAGCTGACCAAGCCGCTGCCGGAGATCGGTGGCAAGGGACTTTTCACCCAGGAGCTTGAGCAGGCGCTGCGGGAAGGTAGTATTGACCTGGCAGTGCACAGCCTCAAGGACTTGCCGATTGATGATTCGCCGGGACTGACGATTGGCGCTATGCCAACCAGGGCTGACGCGCGTGACGCGCTGATCAGCCGACATAAGCTGCGTCTGGCTGACTTACCACCCAATCCGCGCATCGGCACCAGCAGCCTGCGCCGGCAGGCGCAGATACTTTTGGCCCGACCGGACGCCCAGGTTGTCCCACTGCGCGGCAATGTAGATACCCGACTGAGCAAGGCGATGACTGAGAAATACGATGCGATTGTCTTGGCGCTGGCCGGCCTAGACAGGCTTGGCCTGCTTGATCGGGCGACGCAAGTCCTGGACTATGAGGTGATGTTGCCGGCGCCGGGCCAGGGCGCGCTGGCCGTCCAATGTCGGGCCGATGACAATGAGATTTTGGCGATACTGGCCGAGATCCACGACCCGAACACCTGGGCGGCGGTGACTGCCGAGCGAGCCTTCCTACGCGAGCTAGGTGGCGGTTGTCGGGCGCCGGTCGCCGCCTACGCGGAGGTGAAGGGGTTGAACCTGTGGCTGAAGGGGCTGGTCGCGCCGGCCGACGGCAGTCGCGCTATCCGGGTGGCGATGAAGGGTCTGATCTCTGACCCGGAGGGGCTTGGCGAAATGCTGGCGGAAAAGGCGCTGGCGCTCGGCGCCGGCAAAATCCTGACCAGTGGCCGATGAGCAACTTGTCTTTAGAAACTATCTCAAAACCGCAGAGACGCAGAGACGCAGAGGAAATTAGTTAGGTCCTCTCGGGGTGGTAATCGTGGCAGACAATCAGACAAACAAAGGGGAGTCCAGAGGGGTACGCCCTCTGGCGGGGGTCTGGGGGTGTTCCCCAGCAGAAATTCCCCTTCTCCCGCGCCCGGGAGAAGGGGAACAAGGGGATGAGGGTAGCCAGTTATGTTCGAGTGGGGGTATCGCCTAAGACTCAACCGCTGTGGGCGGTAACTTTTGAGATAGTTTCTTAGTGCTTCATCCAACAATTCCTGCCGCATCCACAGCAAATTCACCACAAAGGCACAAGGACACAAAGTCCTATTTGATCTTAAGTTTGCTTCGTGTCTTTGTGTCTTTGTGGTTAATCTAAAACCGAAAACATAACAAGGAATTAACGAGATGATGCCTTTAGCCGGCCGGCGGATCGTGGTGACCCGGCCACGGGCGCAAGCCGGCCCATTCATCGAACGGTTGTGCTCGCTGGGTGCAACGGTGATCGAGTTCCCGACCATCTCCATCGAGTGGCCGGCCGATACTCGCGATCTGGACCTGGCCATCGAAGCGATTGGCAGCTTTGACTGGATCGTATTCACCAGCGCCAACGGCGTCGAGTTACTCTGGCAACGCGCCGAACAATTGGGCGTCAACCTCACCGATACTATTAAAGGGCGACAGCCCGCGGTCGTCGGGCCGGCCACCGCCGCCGCGTTGCGCGCGCGTGGCGTAGAGCCAATCCTGATGCCGGATGAGTTTGTCGCAGAACGGCTGGCGGAGGCGATGCCGGACCTGGCCGGCCAGAGCGTCTTAATACCGGCCCCCGAAATGCCGCGGTCGGGCCTGCCGGAACAACTGTCAGCAAAGGGGGCATCAGTGACGCAGGTCGTCGCCTATCGCACCATCATGGGACAACCCGACGCCGGCGCCTACGAGGAGCTTAAGAAAGGCGTAGATGCGCTTACCTTTACCAGCCCTTCCACCTTGAAGAACTATCTGGCGCTGGCCGGCCCACTGGCGACCGCCACGTTGAAGCAGGCGATGGTAGTCTGCATCGGGCCAATCACCGCTCAGGCCGCCGGCGAGCTGGGCGTGAGGGTTGACCTGGTGGTGGAGGAGCACACGACCGACGCGATGACGCGGGCGCTGGTCGAGCGTTTCGCCGCGCAGCC
>JBCLEL010000077.1:0-9013 GCA_038913435.1 Chloroflexota bacterium | reverse complement strand
CTTCAAGCTAGCGCCGCCAACCAGTGCGCCGTCAATCTCCGGCTGGGCGATAAACTCGGCGAAGTTTGCGCTGTTCACGCTGCCGCCGTACAGTATGCGCACTGATTCAGCCCACTCGTTCGAGCCGAAATCTTTTAGGGTCGCGCGAATGAGGGCGCAAACATCATTCGCCATCGGGCCAGTCGCCGCCCGGCCGGTGCCAATCGCCCAGACCGGCTCGTAAGCTACCACCAACCCCGGCTCTCGCAGGCCAGCAAGCGCCCCCCGGACCTGCGACTGAATAAGCTGATTGGTGACGCCACCGTCGCGCTGCTCTAACGTTTCGCCAACGCACAGTATCGGTGTCAGTCCATGAGACAGTGCGGCTCGCACCTTCTTACCAATCAGCTCGTCCGCCTCGGCGAAGTACTGCCGGCGCTCCGAATGGCCAAGTATGACATATTTGCAGTGGCCGGCCAGCATCGTCGGGGCGATTTCGCCGGTGAAGGCGCCCTTGTCCCCATAGTGGCAGTTCTGAGCGCCGACCTCGATGGTTGAGCCAGCGACAACCGTCGCCACTTCCAAGAGAAAGATAGCCGGCGGGCATAGGGCCACTTCAACGCCGGATAAGTTGCCAACGCTGGCGCGTAGGTCAGCCGCCAGTTGACGCGCCTGAGCCAGATCGGTGTTCATCTTCCAGTTGCCAGCAATCAGAGGTGTGCGCTTCACCTGTCCTCCAGCGCGGCCACGCCGGGCAACTCGCGTCCTTCCAGAAATTCGAGCGAAGCGCCACCGCCAGTTGAAACGTGGCCCAGCTTGTCAATGACGCCGGAGTCCTCCAACGCGCCGACCAGGTCTCCTCCGCCAACAACCACTCGCGCCCGTTGGCCGGCGATACGTCGAGCTAGCTCGTGAGTGCCTCTGGCAAAATCTGGTATCTCACATAAGCCGAGCGGCCCGTTCCAGATGACGGTGCCGGCTGAACCGGTCAGCCCGGCAAATCGCTCGACCGTCTTTGGTCCCAGATCCAGGATCATCCACTGGGCCGGCACTGCATCAGTAGAAACGGTCTGCTGCTCGGCGCCGGCCTCGGCCTTGCTGGCTATTACCACGTCGGCCGGCAGGACTAGCTTGTGGCCGGCCTGCTGGACGATCTGGCGGGCAGTGTCCAGATAGTCGTTCTCGACCAGCGACTTACCTATCTCAAGCCCCTGCGCTTTGAAGAAAGTGTTAGCCAGCCCGCCGCCAATCAGGATCCGGTCCACTCGCGGCAATAAATGTTGAATGACGGCGATCTTGCTGGAGACCTTTGCGCCGCCGACGATAGCGACCAGCGGTCGGGCCGGGTCTTCTAGCGCTTCGCTGAGGGCGGATATTTCCTCCTGCATCAGATAGCCGCTGACAGCCGGCAGGTACTTCGTCACGCCGACGGTCGAGGCATGGGCCCGGTGCGCCGTGCCAAATGCGTCGTTGACGTAGAGGCCGGCAAGGCCGGCTAGCCTGGCCGAAAACCTTGGATCGTTCGCTTCTTCCTCTGGATGGAAACGCAGGTTCTCCAGCAGAAATAGATCGCCAGGCTTGCCCGATTTGACCGCTTCCTCAACGGCCGGCCCAACGCAATCGTCCAGAAAGCGCACCGGCTGGCCGATAAGCTCTGATAGCCGTTTGGCGACCGGCTTCAGGGAGAGCGACGGATCCTTTCCCTTGGGCCGGCCGAAGTGTGAGGCCAGGATCACCACCGCCCGGTGATCGAGCAGGTAGCGGATCGTCTTCAAGCTGGCTCGAATCCGGCGGTCATCGGTGATCTCGCCTTCGCTCATCGGCACGTTGAAATCAACCCGGACCAGCGCCCAGCGGCCACTGACCTCGACATCTTCAACACTCTTTTTGCGTAGGACAGGCATATCAACCTCTCCCAAAAGACCGCTGAGACGCCGAGGGAATAACGCCTAATTATGTAACCCTCTGCGTCTCCGCGCCTCTGCGGTTAATTCAACTCTTTCCAAGTCCCCAAGATGTAGCGCGCGAGCTTGTCTCGTGCCAAAAGCCGGCGGCAGGAGACAAGCTCCTGCCCTACGTTATATTCCTCAAAGCAAAATCCTTTGCGTCTCTGCGGTTAATTCAACTCTTTCCAAGTCCCCAAGATGTAGCGCACGAGCTTGTCTGGTGCCAAAAGCCGGCGGCAGGAGACAAGCTCCTGCCCTACGTTATCTTCCTCAAAGAAAAATCCTCTGCGTCTCTACGGTTCAACTCTCATAATAATGCGCTAGACGCCCCGCTGCGCCATATAAGCGACGACATCGGCAACCCGACAGCTATAGCCCCACTCGTTGTCATACCAGCTAAGCACTTTGAGCATCTTGTCACCGATTGCCATCGTCATCTCGGCGTCAACGATTGACGAGGCCGGGTCGCCCTTGAAGTCGCTAGAGACCAGCGGCTCGTCGCTGACGACCAGGACGCCCTTGAGCGGGCCGGCGGCGGCAGCCGCCCGCAACGCTTCGTTGGCGCTCTCGCTGGTAACCGGCTTCTCAGTGTCAACCACCAGGTCAATGATCGAGACGGTTGACGTTGGCACGCGCAACGCGATGCCGTGGAACTTACCTTTCAAATCCGGGATCACCAGGGCGATAGCGCGCGCGGCGCCGGTTGTCGTGGGGATGATGTTCATGGCGGCCGCTCGCGCTCGCCGTAAATCACCGTGCACCTGGTCAAGGATCTTCTGATCATTGGTATAAGAGTGAACTGTTGTCATCAACCCCCGGACAATGCCGAAGCTATCGTTTATCACCTTAGCGACTGGCGCCAAGCCATTGGTGGTGCAGGAAGCGTTTGAGATGATGGTGTGTTTGGCCGGGTCGTATTGCTGGTGGTTGACGCCAAAGACGATTGTGATGTCTTCGCCCTTAGCCGGCGCGGAGATGAGGACCTTCTTAGCGCCGCCTTGCAAGTGCGCGGCCGCCTTTGGCGCGTCGGTGAAGAAGCCGGTGGACTCAACTACGATGTCCGCGCCGAAACTGCTCCAGGGTATCTTGGCCGGGTCACGCTCGGATACAACCGAGACTACGTGGCCGTCAATCACTAGCTTGCCATCCTGCGCTTCCACTTTGCCGGTGTAGCGACCGTAGTTGGTGTCGTATTTGAACAGATGGGCATTCGCCTCTGGCGAGGCCAGATCGTTGACCGCGACGACTTCTAGCTCCTTCGAGTGATACTCTAAAATAGCGCGCAGAACCTGCCGGCCGATGCGGCCAAATCCGTTGATACCTACTCTTGTTGCCAACTTATATCTCCTATTAGCAAGAACTTTATAGAAACCTACCGAACCGCAGAGGCGCTGAGACGCTGAGAGAAAATTTTGTTCATAAAACTTTGCGCCTCCGCGTCTCTGCGGTTATCCTGTCAATCCTCTAATTACACATTATTCCATGGGAAATATTGCTCCGGCTTCACAACCTTTGCGCCCGGATGGCCTGCCATCCAGCGTACACCGCCGAATCAGCCAATTCATCCTCAATTCGCAATAGCTCGTTGTATTTGGCTATCCGCTCGCCCCGGCTGGGCGCGCCGGTCTTGATCTGGTCAGTGCCGGCGCCAACGGCTAGGTGCGCTATCGAGGCGTCGTTGGTCTCGCCGGAACGATGGGAAGCTACCGTTGCCCAACCGTTGCGTTGAGCCAGCCGGACCGCCGCTATCGTTTCGGTGACCGTCCCGATCTGATTGGGCTTGACCAACAGCGCGTTTGCCACGCCTTCGTCCAGGGCACGCTGGATTCTACCTATATTTGTCACCAGCAGGTCGTCGCCAACCAGTTGAACCCGCCGGCCCAGGCGTTCGGTCAGCAGCTTCCAGCCGGCCCAATCGTCCTCGGCCATGCCGTCTTCGATTGAGATAATCGGGAAATTGGACGCCCAGTCGGCGAGCAGGTCAACCATTTGGCCGGCGTCAAGCTCCCTGCCCTCAATCGGCAATCGGTAGTGGCCTTCTTCATACAGCTCGGAAGCGGCGGCGTCAATCGCCAGCGCCATCTGATGGCCGGGCTGATAGCCGGCGTCCTCGATGGCGGCGGTGATGAACTCTAGCGCCCGACGATTCGATCCGAGGGCCGGCGCAAATCCTCCTTCATCGCCAACGTTGGTGGAGAGGCCGGCCTTTGTTAATCGTTGTCTCAACGCGCCGAAGACCTCTACTCCGGCCCGAAGCGCCTCGGAGAAGCGGTCGAAGCCCACCGGCATCACCATAAACTCCTGAAAGTCGGTGGAGCCGCCGGCGTGCTTGCCGCCGTTGAGAATGTTCATCATCGGCACTGGCAGGGTCCGGACGGTGGCGCCGCCCAAGTAACGAAACAATGGGATGCCCAGATAAGCGGCTACCGCGTTCGCTACTGCCCACGATACCGCCAATATAGCATTTGCGCCTAGCCGGCTCTTGCCATCAGTCCCGTCGAGCTCGATCATCGCCTGGTCAATGGCGGCCTGGTCTATCGCTGACTTGCCAACTATGGCTGGCGCGATGACTTCGTTGACATTTTGGACTGCTTTCAGAACGCCGGCGCCCCGGTAGCGTTTCGCGTCACCGTCGCGCAGCTCCAACGCTTCGTGCGAGCCGGTTGACGCGCCGGACGGGACCGATGCCCGTCCCAACGTGCCATCCACCAGCATTACGTCCACCTCAACCGTCGGCCGGCCGCGCGAATCGAGGATCTCACGCGCTAGGACATGTTCGATTGCGATTTGGATAAAGTTCATAAAGTCGTTTCCTTACCTGTGGTCACGTGACAAGGACGAAGAGCAGGTCATTCACGTTGGTGTTAGTAGGACCGGTGATGAATAGCTCATTCAACCGCTTGAAGAAATTGTAGCTATCGTTATTAGCCAGGAAAGTCGTCGGGTCAAGACCTAGCTGAGTAGCGCGGGCGACGGTATCTCCATCCACAATCGCGCCGGCCGCATCGGTCGGCCCGTCTGAGCCGTCGGTCGCCAAAGTCATAATCATGCTGCGCTTGAGTCCGGCGATACGGATTGCCGCCGCTAGCGCCAGTTCTTGATTGCGTCCACCGACGCCCTGCCCCCGGACGTTTACTGTCGTTTCACCGCCGGCGACGATGCAAGCCGGCAGCGGGATCGGATTGCCTGACTGCTCGACCTCCCTAGCAATCGCGGCGAACACCAGCGCCACCTGGCGGGCTTCGCCCTCGACGAAGGTCGAGAGCAGCAGCGTGTTTAGTCCCTCTTCTCTTGCCTGTTGAATGGCCGCCGCCGCCGCGATCTCGTTGCTGGTAACGATCACGTTGACCGTCTTATGAAAGATCGGATCGCCCAGCTTGGGAGTATCGGGGGTCACACCGCGCAGGCCGGCTTCAAGATGCCTCTGGATGCTAGGTGGCAAGTCGTCGGTCAGTCCATTGTGTTCCAAGACATTCCAGGCATCCTGGAAGGTTGACGTGTCTGGGACTGTCGGCCCGGACGCAATCACGTCCAGCGGGCTACCAACGACATCCGACACCAGCAACGTGATTATGTCAGCCGGCGCGGCCAGTCGCGCCAAGCCGCCCCCTTTCACCAGCGATAGGTGCTTGCGGACAGCGTTTATCTCGTTGATATTAGCGCCCGAACGCAGCAGCCGGTCGGTCAGTTTGCGCTTGTCGCCGAGTGTCACCCCTTCAACCGGCGCGACCATCAGCGCCGATCCGCCGCCGGATATGAGAGCTATTACCAATGTCTGTTCGTCGGAATCAGACAAAAGCTCAATCATCTTGCGGGTGCCGGCGACGCTCTTATCATCGGGAATCGGGTGGCCGGCCTGCACGATCTCGATGATCTTGGTCGGACCACCGTAGCCATACTTGACGTTAACCAAGCCGGCAGTGATTCGGTCACCCAGGACCTCCTCGACGGCCTGCGCCATCGGCGCGCCGGCTTTGCCGCCACCGACAACCAGAACGCGCTTGTACTGGTCCAGGTTGTACTGGCGTCCCTCGACCGTCAAAATGGAGCCGGCGCGTTGAAGCCTACGCTTGATCGCCGCCTGCGGATCAACCGCATTCAACGCGGCGTGGGCCAGCTTGAGGGCCAACGCCCGCCGGCGCTTGCGTTCCGACTCTTCCACTGGCGAAGGCGACTGCGCCAAATTGCCAATCTCCAAATTACGCCGCCTGGCGGATTGCATCTGCCGAAGCCACTGCATCTCAGCATTGACCGCTGGAAGCCTATCAAAAGGCCATTCCCCAGTCAACGATGGATAAGTGATGGGGTGCGCGACAGAATTTAGGCAGACTTGCGCACCGCCCGAGCGTAGGGCAGGAGCTTGTCTCTTGCCGCCAGCCTAGTGCATGATCAGGCGACCCTTTTGGGAATGGTGGAACGATCTTCCGGTGGGCAGCCAAACTGTAGGGCGGGGGCTTGTCCCCAGCCGAATTAGGAAGCGAGCGGGGGACAAGCCCCCGCCCTACGGGACCTTGCCGACAATAACACACATCCAAAGCCTTTCCCAAAAGACTATCTTGAACCTGCACTAGCGAATTAAGAACATTGAATGAAAAACTTCCGGGGCGGAGTCTAAGCTGTTTTAGGTGGCGTCCTGGGCGTCGGCTTTCCCTCATCGCCGCGCTCGCCCTCGTCAGCGCGGCGTCCCGGTGTCAACCGCGCGATCCGGCGGAACGCCTTCAACTGCTCGACTACTTTGTAGCTGATCGTCCCTGGTGGATACTCCCCCTTTTCATTCGGCTCGCCGGCCGGCAGACCGGTCAATAGCTCAATACCTTCTTCTACTCGTTCCACCGCGTAGATGTGGAACTTGCCTTCCTGGACTGCTCGCAGCGTCTCATCATTCAGCATCAGGTGAGGAATATTCGCCTTTGGCACTATAACCCCCTGGTCACCGGTCAGGCCCAAGTGCTCACATATCTGATAGAAGCCCTCGATCTTATAATTCGCGCCGCCAATAGCCTGGATTCGTCCGTTCTGGTCAATCGAGCCGGTCACCGCGATGTTCTGCCTTATCGGCACGCCTGAGAGGCTGGATAGGATGGCGTACAGCTCGGCGCTAGAGGCGCTATCACCATCCACCTCGTCGTAGAGCTGTTCAAAGCCGAGGCTAGCCCTCAGCGCCAGCGGCATGTTCCGTCCGTACTTGCCAAGCAAGTAGCCCATCAGCGTCAGCACACCTTTGCTGTGAATGGGGCCACTCTGCTTAGTCTCGCGCTCGATATTGATTATCTCGCCGGCGCCCGGCGCCGTGCGGGCCGTGATGCGCGACGGCTTGCCAAAGGTATAGTCCCCGAGTTGGAGCACCGAAAGGCCATTCACTTGGCCGACCCGCGAGCCGGCGACTTCAACAATGATTGTCCCTTCGAAGATCAGGTCACGCAGCCGCTCGTCAATCAAGTTGCTCCGGTAGTCGTGTTCCTCTATCGCCTTGGCAACGTGGGGCGTCTCCACCTGCTCGGCTCCGTCCTGCTGCGCCCAGTAAGAGGACTCAGCCACCAGATCGGTAATCTCGATGAAATGAGTGCTCAGTCGGCGCTGGTGCTCGGCCAACCGTGACCCATGCTCGATGACCTTTGCCACCGCGCCCCGGCTGAACTTGAGGTAACCATTGCTCTTACACTGGCTGCTGATGAAGGCGGCGTAGTGCTGCACGCTAATCTCATTGCGCTCCATATCGCTGCCGAACTCGACTTTCACCTTGAACTGCTTGCGAAAGTCCTCGTCCATCCGGTAAAGAAGCGCATAGAGGTAAGCGTCGCCTAGTAAGATCACTTTTGTCTTTAGCTTCATCGGTTCAGGGCGAAGCGCGATCACCGGCAAGACGCCAAACTGCTCGCCCAGGTTTTCGATGCGGATCTCGCCAGTGTCCACCGCCCGTTTCAAGGTGTCCCAGACGAACGGCTGTGTCAGGACATCTTTTGCCTGGAGCACTAGGAAGCCACCGTTCGCCCTCTGCAAGGCGCCGGCTCGCAACATACTGAAGTTTGTCAGCAGGGTGCCCATCACCGGCTTGTAGTCAATCCGACCGAAAAGATTGTAGTAGGTCGGATTGCCCTCGACGACGACCGGCGCGCCCCTGGTCTGGCTGTTGTCAACGACTACATTCACTGAATAGCGAACCGCCATCTCTTCTACAAACGTCTGTTGGGGGGACGGTTCACCTGGCTCGGCCGGTTGGATTCGGAAGGCGTCCAGGTTCTGTAGAAAGTCTTCCTGCCCAGCCTCCAGGTAATGAGCGATCGGTGGGTACTCCGCGTATTTCTGTCGGAGCTCGGTGAGACTGGGGCCGATGGCGAACATGCCCACCAACCGATCCAGCTCACGTATGCGATCGCGGGCTTCCTTTTGCAATCTGCGTTCGCGTGAGACGGTTTGTCCAACCGCCTCAGACAAAATGTGGCTGCCCTCGTCAATCTTTTTCCGTTCTTCCTCTGGCAGGGCGAGAAACGCTTCGCGGCTCAACGGCTGTCCCTCACGCACGGGAATCGTCAGGATGCCGGCCGGCGTCACATTGATCGAGAAACCGTGGGCGGAAGCGAGCTTTTGTAAGTCGTCGTAGATGCGCTCACGCTGGCTCTGAATGTCTTGCATGATCTCGTTGCGCCGGCGGTCGTACTCCTCGCTTTCGAAGGCGCGCGGTATCTCGCGCTTGCAAAGTTCGACCAACTCGCGCATGTCATCAGCAAGCTCCCGGCCCCGTCCAGCCGGCAGATAGACTACCGCCGGACTGCGCGGGTCCTGGAAGTGGTGGACGTAGCAAATGTCCGGTGGCGTCGGCTGCTTCTTGGCGATACGTTCCAGATAGGCTAGTAGGGTGGTCCGTTTGCCGGTGCCGGGACGCCCGGCCAGATATAGGTTGTAACCTTTGGTCTGCATGCCCAGACCAAACTCCAACGCTCGCAAGGCCCGCTCCTGACCGACGGTGCCGGCCAGCGGCTCGATGTCCTCGGTTGTCGCAAAGGTGAAGTCCTCCGGCGCGCAGGCGCAGGTGAGTTGTTCAGGCGTTAGCTCTAGAGCGGCGAGGTCAATTGGTGAATCGGTCATTC
>JBCLEL010000076.1:0-9046 GCA_038913435.1 Chloroflexota bacterium | reverse complement strand
AGATTCTTCGAGTTGAACGGCTGGCAGAACGGCCGTATGACGTGACGATTTCCGCGCTGGTGGGGCCGGCGCCAGCCGAGGGCGAGGAGGACAAGCGCCGGCCGGTGACGATTGTGGCGCCGGCCGGCGAGCTGGAAGGCCGCACGGCGGCCCAAAGCCGCCGGCGGGTGGCCGAGCTGGTCCGGGACCGCTATCAGGCCGGCCAGAGCCTCGACTTGGGCGTCGCCGGCGTTGTTGAACTGTGATCGGAAGTGGTTTGGCGAGGAACTGATTTGGATCTAAGATTTTGGATTTAGCTGATAGCTGACCGCTGAAAGCTGAAAGGAGAAGCAATGAGAAAAGGCAACGGCAACTCAATCAAGATAAGCGCGGCCGAATGGTGCTTGCTGAGGGTGCACAACATCATCGTTGAGTTCGCCGGCAAGCGGCTGAATCTAGCTGACCAGGAAAAGGCGGCCCTAGCCGACACCAGGGAGGAGTATTACCGTCATCTGGGCCTTGATCCCAGCCGGCGGTACGAGCGCGACACCAGCGGCCTGGTGCACGAGGTCGGACCGGCGACGGATTTTGGATTTTAGATTTTGGATTGCGGGGTGGGGACCTGATAGCTGATTGCTGACGGCTGAAAGCTAATGGCTACCCGCTGAGGATTTGAGCAATGAGCACCTTGACAACTTTGCGCGGAAATCTACGCGACGACCTGAAAGACCTTGACTCCGGCGATTACGCCTGGACTGACGCCGAGCTAGAACGACACGTCAGCCACGCTATTAGCGAGTACGAGCGTGTCTGGCCCAAGCTGGCCAGCGTGACCAAGAATGGCGATGGGAGCAGCCGGCGGTTCAACCTGGCCGGCGAGAGCCTCTACCTGTGGACCGAGCGGGTGGAGCACGAGATAGACCAGGACCCGCCAAGCTATCTGCCATTCCACGAGGAGACGCCGGGCAGTGTCTATATACTGGGTGACACCGTTCCGGCCACCGGCGTCAACAACGTCAAGTTCTGGTACGCCAAACGCTACACCGTGAACTCTAGTTCAAGCGACCTGCCAGCCGAGCACGAAGCCGGCGCGCTCCTGGGCGCGGCCGTCTATGCGCTGGCCAGCTACGCTCGCTACGCCACCCGCCGGGTCAACGTGACCGGCCTGGCGCCAGACCTGCTTCGCAATCTGTACGAAAGCCGACTAGCGGAGTTCAACCAGTGGTTGGAGAAGCTACGGACGCAACGCGGCTTCGAGCCAGGCTGGCGGGCAAGCTGGCGATTGCCGAACGCCAAGCGGAGCGACACATGATCCTCGATGGACTAGCCATTAAAGACCTGACCGGCATCCTGCCCGATGGTAGGGGCGACCCGACGGGTCGCCCCTACGAGAAACGGCCGCTGTCTGCCATTCGATATGTGGTCATTCATCACGTTGGCGCTGGGCCAAACCGGGACTTCACCGCCCAGGAGATCGCCGAGTATCACGTCCACCAGAAAGGCTGGCCCGGCATTGGCTATCACTACCTGGTCCATACCGACGGCTCGATTGACCTCGTCGGCGACCTACCGACAACGCGCTACCACTGCGGGCGGTTGAACCAGCAGGCCATCGGCGTATGCCTGGCCGGCGATTTCACCCAGGCGCTTCCCGCCAATGAGCAATTGGCCTCAGCCGCGCGTTTGGCCGCCGGTCTGGAAGCGCAGCTTGGCCGACCGCTGATCGTCGTCGGCCACGGTGACCTGCCGGCCCAAGCAACCGGAGTAGGCAGAACCGATTGCCCCGGCCAGCGGTGGGAACACTTTAGGCAACGATTTTAGATTTTGGATTGCCGATTTTAGATTAGGCTGAAAGATGATTGCTGATGGCTGAAAGCTGGTGTAAATGCTGACAATGAGCGGAACGCTCGCCGCCGCCGGCCGCAAGGGAGATGTCAAGCCTTACGTCACGGCAAAGATCGCCGATCACGGCATCGAGAACCCTCACCTGGAATGGTCTCAGCTCTATGAGGGTTCGGAGGGCGACCAGTACAACGACGCGGTGATCGCGGCAGACGGCTCAATCGTGCGCTGCCGGTCAGCCGGCGGCGCGCTGAACGTCCAACGAGTGACCGATCCGACGGTGGCGTCGCAATGGACGACCTGGACGACATTAGAATCATCCGGCTTGTCAACCCAATGCCAGCTGGCGTTAGTGGCAGGCGCCGGGACCGAGGTGCGCATTTTCTGGCTGGACAGCGCGGACGAACGGACGATCAAGTGGCGACGTTCAACCAACTACGGCGCGACCTGGGGTAGCGCCGCAGTAGTGTTGACCGAGACTGCCGGCCGCACTATCAAGGCGCTGGCCGGCGACGGCTATACCCAGGCCGGCTCGATAGACGACCGTCTGTTTTACACCTGGGGCCCGGGTGGGACCGGCCCGGACAAGCAGTTGGCGATGACCAAATGGAACGGGTCAAGTTGGGACGCCCCGACCTACGACGGCGAGCTGCGCTATCCGATCAAGGGAATCGCGGTGGGCAACTTTGGTTCAGGGCCAGTCGCCGAGGTGTTGATAGCCGACGGTTCCGCCTCCGGCGGACGCCGTATCGCCTTGAAGGAGCACGACCCGGCGACCGGTTGGGGCAGCAGCGCCGCCCTCCTGGAAACGGCGGCCGGCAGCAACTATGACTACGAGCTGCCGCGAATCGTTGTGAAGCGAACCGGCCTGGTGCGACACTGGCTGGGTTGGGTAGAACGCTACACCGCCACGCCGACGCGGGACACATTCTGGACCTGCTTCACGCCGGTGCGCTGGTGGGTGACGGAGCCGGTGGCCTGGAAGAACAACCGGCGGTTCGGGACCCGACTGTTGAGATCGTCGAGCCACTGGTATGTGATCGGTTCGGACCACGCCTACCGGGCGCCGGTCTTTGACGGCGCCGGCAATCAGACAGTCCAGGTCACAACCGCCGACGACCTGAATGGATTTATATGTGAACAGCCTGGGCCGATGCGACCAGGCCGGCTGGTGGTTGCGCTCGATAACAGCAGCGGCAAGTTCTCCCGCGCGGGGACGGCGGGAGCTTATCGGTCGTTGCGAGAAGGTAGTCAGGTTGCCTTAGGCCTAGGCTACCGGACCTCGGCCGGCTACGAGACGGTCTATAACGGGGCCTGGTTCATTGACAAGGTGGTCTTTATCCGCGACCGGCGGGCCGGGGTGGATGTCTGCGAGCTTCACTGCATAGACCCGTGGACTTATCTGGACCGGTTCGTCGTGCGCCGGCCGATTCAACTGAGCAATATCAGCGTCAGTCAGATCGCGCAACGGCTCTGGTGGCGGGTGAGTGGCTACATTCCAGCCTCGGAGCCGGCTCATACGAATATGGCAACGGCGCTGGCGAACTTTGCTTTGCGACCTGGCGAGAGCTACCTGTCGGCCCTGCTCCGACTCTGCGAGATGGCCGGCCTGGTATTACGGTGGCGAGGAAATGGGATTGTCTCCGGCGCTGGCTGGGATTCGGTTGTCCCGTCGCTAGTGGCCTATGGCACCGGGACAAGCGTTGAAGCGTATGGGACGGCAAGCGGTTATGCGTTGAAGGGCGCATCCCAGTTTTGGAATGGCGGACGGGAGTTCGGCTCGATTGAAGTGTACGGCAGTGGTGTCAGCAAGGCCGACCACCCCTGGTCGTACATCTCGGAGGTCTGGCGGGACACGCCTAAGAAGGTTGCCGACCTGAATATGGACAGCCAAACGAAAGTGGATAATCGCGCCACCTACGAGATGGACTGGATCGAGCGTTCCGGCAAGGGAGGGATGTTTGAGAGCAACCTGGACCCTGGCCTGGAACTTGGCGATGTGGTTGCGGTGACCGACAGCAATGCCAATTTGAGTGGGGCGTTGCGTGTGGTGGTCGGGCTACGGTCGTGGTTGGATACTCACCGCGGTGAATATCGGCAGCGGATCACGGTTGCCGAGGCAATCTGACGATTTTGGATTTTAGATTGCCGATTTTAGATTGGGGCTGGGTGGTCCGCCTTAGGCGGACAAAATCCAAAATCGCAAATCTAAAATTCGTTGCTGATGGCTGAAAGGAGACGCAATTGGCCGGCTCGGTGGTGCGGGGGACACTAAGGTCGTTTAACTCAACTACCTATCGTGCGGCTGTCGAACTGGTTGGCGCGGAGGACCAGAACCTGACCAACGTTCGCGTCAGTCGCGGTATCGCTTCAGCCGAGATGGTAAGCGGCAGAGTAGTAGTTGTCGCGCTGTATGAGGACCTCAACCCGGACGCGGCCATGGTCGTTGGAGTGTGGGGATGAAACGATTTTGGATTGGGGCTGGGTGCGGAATCCAAAATCCCAAATCGCAAATCTAAAATTAGTTGCTGATCGCTGCTGCTGACAGCTAATAGGAGATTACGATAATGATCTTTGATGAGAACTGGCTTACATTTGGTGGGATGGTGGCGCTGGTGATCGCCGGCGTTGAGTTCGTCAAGCGGGTGTTTCCGGGCCTGCCGGAACGATTCTACCCGCTGATCGCGTTAGTCGGAGGAGTCGCCAAGGCGACCGCCTTTGCCAGCCGGATCGCGCCCGACCCGGCTGAAGTGGCGTTGTTCGGGATTGCCGTCGCCTTCGCCGCCAGCGGCGTTTACAGCCAGACGAAGACGTTGGCCGGAAGGTGAACACAGTCACAGATTTTTAGCGCATCTGTCTGATACTGAAATGTATCATTAGGACTGGGTGGCTTTGCAGCCGAAGTTGACAAGGAGCTTTACCAGGGGTAGACTTTGCTCTCAATATTAATGCAGGAAAGGAAGTGCATAATGGAAAGCCGTACTTCAAGCCACTTCCTCTTCGCAACGCCATCCTTCTGGGGCGGGTGGGCGCGCATTTGGGACCTTGGTGATACTCTTACCGAGTATAACAGAAGTGTATCCCCCACCCAGGCAGATTTCCTCGCTTTAAAGTCCGACTGGTACGTTGTGGGAGATGCCATCGTGGATGCCTACGAAGAAGCACGAAGTGGCACGGAACAAGCAGCCACAGCGTAACAATCCCCAAAAACAAACCGGAGGGGCGGTGGTATCATCACCGCCCCCTATTCGTCGCGTTGAAGTCTCGTCCGCAAAAACTGAACTATTCTCTGGCCCCTTACCACCACCACAGGTCCTCGCTCAGTACAACGATGTCGTACCAGGTGGAGCAGAACGCATCATAGCGATGGCAGAGAAACAGTCGGCGCACAGGATGACTTTGGAGAAATACGTAGTTGAATCCGAATCCCGAAGGTCCAATTGGGGGCTGGTTGCCGGCGTAGTCGTGGCGCTCGCTTTCTTGGCAGCCTCAGTCATCCTCATTCTGTCCGGCTACCCGTGGCCAGGGACCGTAATAGGAGGGGTAGATATAGTAAGCCTAGCGACTGTCTTCGTCTACGGATCCGAGAGTCGCCGCAAGGAACGGGAACAGCGGTTGCGCACCCTAACGGGCAGCCAGTGATAAGAGCAAGCCTTAGCTCCCTTTTGTGCAAAGCCCCTTCGCCGATAGCGGCGTGTATACCCAGGCAAAGACGTTGGCCGGAAGGTGAGAGCGAAAATACTCATCAAACAGCTACCCAAGGTTAGGGTTTAGAATTTTGGTAAAGGTGAACCTATACATTTCGGGAGAATAAATAGATGAGCAAGCAGAAAGTCAAGCGGGCAAACGGCAACCGCCCTTCTATGTCCAGCTATCCTCAAGCGCCGATGAGCGAAGAGACTGCTAGGACGCCAGGCGAGGCCAAGCCTTCAATCGAAGAGTCCGCCGAGAGCTTGGTAAGTAAAAAGGAGAAGTTGGCCGCCCTCCACACCGGAATCTTTAGAGAGCTTGGTGAATCGTGGGCCAAGCTGGCCAAGCTATAGTTTGGCTTGAACTAGGCGAAATTTGTGAGATCAACCGGCTTATGATCCAGCAATATGGAGGAACATATCTTGAGTCAGATAGAAACCTTCATAATGCTGGATCGCTCGAATACGTTCTGAATGCCATCAGGTTCCCGATTGTGGGGACTAATCTATACCCAAGCCTTGTTGACAAAGCTGCTGCATAGGCTTGGACGATTATAACTCGTCACGTATTCCACGACGGAAATAAGCGGACAGCAATGGTGGCGGCATACGATCTTTTGGAACTCAATCGCATACCCACCTTCTTTGACCACACTGTGGAGGACATTGCGGTTGCCGCCGCCGACAACTCAATCTCATTTGATGAATTCAAAAGTTGGTTTGAAAATCATTGCAGGGCGAGTCACGACTAGCCGGTAGAGTTTACCCCGCACCCTATTGCGCTTCCGGTGCTTCCGCAGCTCGGATCGCCGCCTTTACCTCTTCCCATGGTATCCCAGGCTCATCCTTAGCCTCGCGGTACGCAGCGAGATCTTCCTGCTCTTCTTGATTGCGCAACCACTCCCGGAGCGCCTCAATCACGATCTCGCGGACCGGCCGCCGGCGTTCAATAGCGGCCACCCGAATGGCCTTATAGAGTCTCTCATCGCCCAAGTCCACCGTTAGCCTGGCTGGTTTATGGGTCGTCAGCATTACGTACCTCCTGTATCATTATCAAAATTATAATGCCTTTATGCTTTATAGTGAAACCATCTTTAAGCATTAGCGTAAAATCGCACAGATCATATCACGATCCCTGATGAACCACTGGTAAAGAACTGCAAGCATCTACCCAGGCAAAGACTTTAGCCGGAAGGTGACGACAGCCAGCCGGCTCCTAGATATGTATAATCATCTCCATCTCTTGCCCAGGAGCCGGCCCATGCCAACCTACGACCTGCTCATCAAAGGCGGAACTCTCGTTGATCCGGCCCAGAAGCTGCACGGCCGGCGCGACGTTGCCTTCAAGGATGGCCTGGTCGCCGCCGTCACCGGCTCGATACCCGGCAGCGACGCGAAGGAAGTTGTTGACGCCGCCGGACGCATCGTCACCCCCGGCCTGATTGACCTCCACGTCCACGTCTTCGAGGGCGTGTCCTATCTCGGCGTCAATCCTGACACCCACTGCCTGGCTCGCGGCTCAACCACCGTCGTTGACGCGGGCACGGCTGGGGCCCAGACCTTCCCTAGCTTCCGCAAATACATTATTGAAGTTAGCGAAACGCGCATCTTCGCCCAGTTGAACATCTCAACGCAAGGGATGCTGGCTTCGGTGGTTGGCGAACTGGATGACATTCGTTGGGTGGACGTGCCGCATGCCTTGCAGACCATCGAGAAGAACCGGGACCTGATCCTCGGCGTGAAGGTGCGACTGAGCCGTGACACGATAGTCGGTCGAAGCGCCGGCATCGCGCCGCTGTATATGGCGCGGGCAGCGGCCGACGCCGCCGGCCTGCCAATAATGGTCCATCCGCAAACGGCCTGGTGCGGATCCATAGACGACATCCTGGCGGTGATGCGTGACCACGACATCCTGACCCATACCTATCACGGATTGAGCCACGGCATACTGGACAACGATGGCAAAGTGCGCCATTCGGCGCTGGCAGCCGCCGAGCGCGGCGTCATATTCGATGTCGGCCACGGCTTCGGCTCCTTCACTTGGGAGGTGGCGGAGAAGGCGATAGGCCAGGGATTTGCGCCGAATACGATCTCCAGCGACATCCACACCATCAGCCTCGACCTGGTCCGGGACTTGCCGACGACGATAAGCAAGTTCCTTCACCTCGGCCTGAGCCTCGATGAGGTCATCGCCTGCGCCACCAGCCGGCCGGCCCAAGCCATCCGAATGGCGGATCGTATTGGCACGTTGAAGCCGGGCGCTTGGGGCGACGCGGTAGTAATGGAGCTTGCCGAGGGCAACTTCGACCTACGTGACTGCGCCGGCCAGACGCGAACCTGCCGGCAACTGTTGCGCCCGCAAGTGGTGGTGAAGGGCGGCAAGGTCTATAAGCCGGCTGGCACGCCGGCGGTGGCGGCAACCTAACCCCCGGCCCCTTCCCGAAACGGGAAGGGGAAAGTTCCCTCCCCGCGTCGGGGAGGGCTAGGGAGAGGTTTACCTCGCCATTCATACAAGGACTTGGCTTTCTTGAGGTCGCATACAACAATAAACCCCAATTGAACAGGTAGCCGAATCTCATCAATCCGTGCGAGCGAGGAAACCGAAAATCAGGGGTGAATGGTCACCTCAGGCGACCTAGGCCAGTTCTTTCAGGCCGAACCCGACAGCTAACCCCGGAGGCATTTGAAAGAGAATGGTGCAGCATGGTTAGGAGTGTCGAGACATGAAAAGCCCAGGTTTGGCAGCTGTCATTTCCTTGTTCATTATTGGCGGGGGCCAGATTTACAACGGTCAGATTGGGAAGGGCCTGGGAATGCTGGGACTGGCCATGCTTGCCTATGTGGCTGCCTATGCGGGCATTATGCTTATGTTCTTTGTTGGGATTTTCGGGGCGCTCTTGACGTTGCTGGGTGTGCTGGGTGTATTGTGCCTGTGGGTCTACGGCATCTTCAACGCCTACAGAACGGCGGAAGACATAAACAAGCGCAGTCAGAGCCCGCCGGGGAGGAATTCACCGTTTTAGTGCGTCAAGAAAACAACAGGGACCGTGCGATGCCAGCAGTCTAGGTTTGTTCGGGAGGGGAACTTGAAATGTCCTAACTGTACATATTTCGCAAGATCGGCCACATAATAAGGCACATAATGCCGGTGAAAACACCAAGTCCTATGGCAAGTGGCCAGAGAGAGCCCAGCATTATGGCGCCAAGGAGCGTAACCACGCCAACTCCCACAAGCATTTTGGGCATTCTCGAATCGATTCTGCGGACGAGTTTCTCCTTGCACTCTGTACAGAGGACTCCTGGATTTATCATTACGGCTGTTCCACGGCCATAGAAACCACTTGAAAAGTTGCTCTGAGCAGTATGTGCAAGGCAGATGAGCCTCCGACAGTCGCTCTGCCGGCATTTCCCGGTTGCCTGATTCCCGTCACCAAAGTCACAGAACGGCCCCGATCCCTGCATGGTCTGCACGGGTGCGGCGCTCGCACGGAGGGGTTTGCCCGTCTTACAGCGGTGAGCACAATTATCGAGCCTTT
>JBCLEL010000075.1:0-9163 GCA_038913435.1 Chloroflexota bacterium | reverse complement strand
TGCGACTTGGAAGCCGGAGCCGGGCCGGCTGGCGCGGCAAAAACCGAGGCGACGGGATCGCTCGGGCAGCCGACCGCTTGGTCGTGGACGGGCAGCACCGTGCTCGGAAAGGCGGCTGTCACCCGAGAGGTCGTTCTGGCGGCCGGAAGCCACGCCGGCCGCACGTGTGGCCCGACGTGGCGGCCTGTTCTGGCCGAGCGACATTCGGTCGCTTGTGGCGATTCGAGCGACGCAGCTGCCCGTGGCTGGCCCGGACCGAGCCTAGCCGGCCGGCTGGCGCTTTCACACACAGTTGTTGAGGAGGAATGTTGATGAACAAAGCCGAGACCAAGCTCCAGATCGTCCACCTGCCAATCGATGAGTTGAAGCCCGACCCGGCCAATCCGCGGCGGATCAGCGTCCAGGAGTTGGACGCGCTCTCCCGCGCGATCCGCGAGTTTGGTTTCGTAGTGCCGGTGGTGGTCCGACACGATGACCACCTGGTGATCGGTGGCCACCAGCGCCTGGTGGCCGCCCGGCGCCTCGGGATGAAGTCCATCCCCGTCATCCTGCTCGATCTCACCGTCGAGCAGGCCAGGCTGCTCGGCCTGGCGCTGAATCGCATCGGCGGCGAGTTCGACGAGCAGCTGCTTGCCCGGCTGCTGGCCGACCTGCAGACGCTGCCGAATGTCGACCTGGCCGTAACCGGTTTCGGGGAAGACGAGTTGAAGCGGCTCTTGAAGAAGATGACGGCCGAGGAGAAGCGCTACCAGCCAGAGTCGTTCGATCTCGACACGGCTCTCGCCGAGTCCGCCCGGGCCCCCATCACCCGGCCGGGCGACCTCTGGCTTCTGGGCGACCATCGGCTTCTCTGTGGCGATTCGACCAACTCGGATGACGTTGCCCGCCTGATGGACGGGAAGCTGGCGACGCTGTTCGCCACCGACCCGCCCTACCTGGTGGACTACGACGCCCAAAACCATCCGCCATCCAAAAGCAATAAGGGCAAGCCCAGCCGCAACAAGAACTGGGACGAGTACAAAGACCCCGCGGCCTCGGTCGAGTTCTTCCGGCGGTTTCTGGAGCTGGGGCTTGAGCACTGCCGGCCGAAGGTAGCGGTCTACCAGTGGCACGCCTCCCGGCGTCAGGCGCTGGTGGAGGAGGCCTGGAAGTCGTGCGGCCTGTTGATCCACCAGACCATCATCTGGGTGAAGGCGCGCGGGATTCTCACCCACTCCCACTATCTGTGGAGCCACGAGCCCTGTTTCTACGGCTGGCGCGAGGGCCAGCCACCCGATCGCAAGCCGCCGGCCAACGAGCGGACCGTCTGGCACATCGACCAACAAGGTGAGCAGAACGGGGCTCACCCGACCCAGAAGCCGGTCGAGCTGTTCCTCCGGCCCATCGAGTTCCACACCGAGCCCGGCGACATCGTATACGAGCCGTTCTCCGGGTCCGGGACCCAGATCATCGCGGCGGAGCGCTCCGGCCGGATCTGCTACGCGATGGAGCAGGAACCCAGATACGTGGACGTGGCCGTTCTGCGCTGGGAGGCCTTTACCAGCCAGAAAGCCCGACGCGTCGAGGCCGGTGCGCCACGATGATCGCAACTGATTGACTTGACTTCGTTGCAGCGTCGAGTGATGTATGTCGCTACCAAACTAAGGAGGTGGCCAACATGCCGCTTGAGAACCGCAACATCCAACCGGGGACGCGCCTGATCGGGCGCTACCGAAAGCAGGATCACTTCGCCGAAATGATCCGGGCCGAGGACGGCAGCATCCGGTATCGGCTGGAAGATGGCCGGGAGTTCAAGTCGACTTCGTCGGCCGGCTCGGCCGTTATGGGTGGAATGGCCTGCAACGGCTGGCGCTTCTGGAGCCTGGCCGGGGCGCAGCCTGTCCAGGCTGACGAGGCCAGGACCAAAGAGAAGCCCAGAACCGGGGGCCGCAAGACGGGCCGGCCCAAGAAGGCCGGAGACATCCAACCGATAGGGGACCAGGACGCTGTCGCAGAAGGCCAGAGCCTCGACGCTCAGGTCGAGCCGGCGGAGGCGCAGCAATGATGGAATGCCAGGAGCTGGTGGAAGAGGTCTTTGGCTGCCCGCGATGCGGGGAGCGGCGGGTGGACTGGCTGGTCTGGGATGACGACGGTGAGCAGGTGACCTGCAGTACCTGCGGCCAGGTCTACGATCCCTCGGGAGGTCAAGACGGTGGAGATAACCCATCAACAGCGGATTGAGGTCTTGGAGGAGGTCATCGCCATGCTGGACGACTGCGCCGGCAAACTGCGCAGCCTACATAACCCGCGCATCGAGGCCTATTGCCTGGCGGCCTTCGAGGGCAGCGAACGTGGCTGGCTGGGCAAGTTCGAGCGCGACTATCTGGAGGAGGAGCTGCGCGAGGCGCGACAGGCGCTGGAAGAAGGCGAAGATGACAGCGAATAGGTCTCCGCGACAAGCGCGGCGAGTCTGACCCCCGCAAGGGGGTCTGTCTCGTATAGACCAACAGCTACGGAGGCAGTTCATGGCAAGACCGTGTCGACCTTACCAGTCCCCCCTATTACCAAATGGTAACGAATGGTAAGGGCTGATCGGTGAAGAGAGCCTGCAGCGCGCGCAAGGACAACGGTGAGATGTGCGGGGCGCCTGCCGTTGGTGGCAGCGAATACTGCTTCTGGCACGATCCTCAGCTCGCTCAAGAGGCGGCGGAGGCGCGTCGTCTGGGGGCGGGATGCGGCGGAAACGCGAGGTCACGCTGGCCGGTGCCTACTATTTCGAGGGCCTCGACACTGTCGACCATATCCGCCGGGTCGCTGAGATAGCTGTGATGGACACCCTGGGACTGGACAACTCTATCGCCCGCGCCCGCACTTTGCTGTACGCCGCTCAGGTGGCCGGCAGGCTGCTGGAGGTTGGCGAACTGGAACAGCGTATCGCAGCCCTGGAGCAGGCCATCCGGGGCCGGCGCGGCGAAGACTCTGCCTCCACTTTCGACCCGGATCCGACCGATGGAGAACGGGAGGAATTGACATGAGTCATAACAAGCGTCGTCTGGACAGGCTGGAGTGCTCGCTGAACTCCAGGCAGGCGGTCCTGCTATGGTTGCAGGAGATTCACCAATACCCGAGCCTGCTCGAGTACGCCCGGTCCCTCTTGGACCGGCCTGAGACCGGCGTTCGACTGCTGCAGCTACGCGACCAAGTCGAACGTGCCATCCAGGAGGCGATGAAGGGTCGGCCCCGGGGTGAGGTGGAGCAAGCGGTGCGCCAGGCCGTTCTGGACATACTTTTCCTCTACTACCTACACTCGCACGTCAACCAGCGGGCCGCTCTGAATCAGCCGGTCTGGGACCTGAAGCTGGCAGTGCTGGCCGAGCAGCGGTCTGGAATGCTTCGAGAACAGGATGCCCTCAGGAACCGCCGGCTACTGGCGATGCAGTTGAGCCTGGAGATTCCTTACCCTCTGGACCGGGACACGGCCGCCAGTGTTGAAGCGGCCATCCGCCACCACGTCACCACCTGGCAGCAGCTTGAGGAAGAGATTGAAGGATGGGTGCTGGAGCACCTGATTCAGCAGGGCGCGACCGAGTTGCCGGAACGGTCGTACGGCTATCGCAACGGGAAGTTCGATCCGGCCGTGGACAAGGTCAACCAGGAGGCGATCCGCGCATCCTTCCAGGACGAGGCCAGGTTTGAGAAGTTCAAGGCCGGCCAAGACTACAGCTATGGCCTGTCGGACGTAACCGACGAAGTATTCAATCAACACTATCACCGGATGGTGTCCGCTCTGCAGCAACTCATCGACTCAGGGGAGGTCCAGGCAGGCGCTACTGTGCACCTGGACACCGTTCCGATGCCGTTCCTGCAGGACGCGCCGCTGTTGGAGGGAGTCTGGATGGATGGACACGTAGTTGAGTTGGCCGAGTGGGGCGCGCTGCTCCGGGCCAAGGGCTACGTGGGCGCGGACTCCTTTGACGAGCACCCGCTGGCCTGGCAACGATTCGCACGGGTTGACACGGCAGAGTCCGACCAGGACGAGGTCAAGGAGCTCCGCCGGCAGGCGGCCAGACGCCTGGTGAAGTTCCCCGGCCGGACCCGGGACATCGATGGCCGTGCCTACCTCCATTTCGAGGACTACTGCCGGTGGCGTGGACGTAAGGTCAAGGGCGTCCTGCGGGCCGCCGTGCAGCGCGGCTTTGTGACGGCCAGTTGGAACGCCTGGTTGGACGCCAATGGCGGTGACGGCGTGGCGACCCAGGCCGGCGTGCCGGTGGGCCGGCTCGAGGTATGGGCCGAGGGCTGTCCGTACCAGACGCCCGTCGATGAAGCCGACGACTACGTCCGCCGGCGGGAGCGCCTGCTGGACAGCCTCATTAACCGGGATTCAGGTGGGAAGCAGGCGGAGCGCGTGCGGCAGTGGCAAGATTGGGTGGCGCAACTCCTGGCCGAGCTGTACTTGTTCCGCCAGGCTGTCGCTTCAATCTGCCGGCGCTACTTTGATGGGCAGGAGATCCTATTCCCGGAAACGGCAGAACAACTTGGGCAGGTCGTGGACGGCCTCGAGGAGATGGTGGCGATGTTCAACCAAGAGTTCGCCGACCAGAGTGAGCAACAGGGCCGGGTAGATCTGGAGGCCGTGCGAGAGCGCGTTGGGGAAGACGGGGCGCAGTTTCGGGCCATTCTCGTAGACATGGCCAGGGCTTCGACGCTGGTGGCCGCCAGAGAGGGACGAGCGGCCGGTGCCCCGCTGGAATGCTATCTGTAGCATACGCTCGCTTCCCGTCACGACGGCGGACCTCCATTGTGGGGGCAATATAGTGGGATAATGGTCCTAACGTCCGACTTCCAGAGATGCCTCATAGGGAGCGGACTGGGTGCCGACCAGACAGCCTAGGGGTTGGCGAGTCGACACCAGCATCTCTGATGAGGGGAGTTCCACTTCGGCCCTGGGGGGCAACTTGGTAATACCTTTTGCGAGGGCCCATAGAAGCACGGCGGCCGATCCCTTCCGTGCGCCGAGCCCTAGTTTCTGGCGGATGCTAGTGAGATGATGCTTCAACGTGTTCTCGCTGATGCCGAGTCGTTGAGCAACAGCTGCCCGTTCGGGCTCAACAGTCTCTGCCAGTCCATCTATCACGCAAAGGTAGTGCTCCACGAAGACGTCGATTTGGCTCCACGTTAGCCTGTACTCGTGTCGGAGGACTAGAAGCCCCCTAGACGTAAGGCGACCTTCAGCAAACGCGCGGGTCAATTGGCTGCGGATGGCATCCTCGTGACAATAGTCTAATTCGGAAATCCCAATTTCTCCGCCTTGGCGATTGAGAATCGCATTGACGATGCGCGTGGCCGGTCCTCGGACCGACGGGTCGTGGTGCGACATTAAGGGCATTAACTCAAGCGTATACCGAGCGGGCAGGAGCCGCGTGCAGAGAATCTCAACATATCCCGGGAGAATGCCTTCAACTAGCGCGTAGGAACCAAGTAGGGCTATAGTTTTCGGGTGCCAAAGCATAAACGTGTAGCACTCCTGCTGGGCGCCAAAGTCGAACGCGGCCCGAAGATATCGCTCGCAGCGATGTCGTTGACCCTTGAGCAGATATAGGTGTGCCAGGTGAAGTCTGGCACCCGCCAAGCGCGCAAATGCCCCTGATTGCTCAAAGCTCCGTGCTGCCTCGAGTAGCCAGCGCTCGGCCTCACTTAGCCGGCCGAGGTGGAGAGCGATGACGCCCAACCCTGCCCTGGCCCGTGAAACGTCAGCCTCCATACCCATTCCGACGCCATCGTCAAGCTGTTGCTGGAAGATCATCCGCGCTTCCAAGAACCGGTTTTGGAGGAACCTTAGGATGCCAACATCAGCGAAATAATGGGACAAGTCGCCAGCCTCTCGGAATAGCTTTTCAGCTTCGTCAAGCCGGTCCATAAATGCGAGCACTTGCGCCCGAGCCGCATTGATTTGTTGTACCTGGTGCTTCAGACTATATCTGGTTGCAAGCGCTTCCGCGCTTATTAGAATCTCTACCGATTGTTCGAGATCCCCCTTGGCGGAGTACACGTACCCTAGCACGAACTGACTGAGCACCTGAGAGTGCGGATCTAACGTTTGCTCACGGCAGATTTGAAGGGCGCGAGATGCGAGTTCCAGAGCCAGTCGCAGATGACCATCGCGCACATGGGCAAGAGCCAGCTGCTGCAGAGCAAACACCTGTATGCTAATCATCGGCGAAGTGGAACCACCGGCGGTGAGAGCCAGTACGTCTTCACCTGTACGGATTGCCTCCTGTAATCGGTCAAGCAACACGTAAGTGTCGGCGAGTGACGAGAGAACCGATACACGCAGAACGAGGTCGGAATTATCCAGCACATTACGCGCCTCCTTGAAGAGACGTTCAGCCTCCACAGGTCTTTGCTGAAGGCAAGCGAGTGTACCAAGTTCGGCTAGCGCGCGTGCACGTCCTTCCTGACTATTATTCGCATTAAAGACCTCGAGGGCCTGTTCTTGTAGACGCTGAGCTGTCGCGTAGAAGCCCTCGTCCCCTTCGGTATTTGTTAACCTGAGACCAACGCCACGGTAGTGTAATAACCACGGCCGCGCCATCGATAGATCCGCTGGGAACTTGGCTGTCCATTCCAATAGCTCCGCCGCCTGTTTGGCTTGGGACAAGCGCCGCGCGACATCGCAGAATAGTTCTAAACCCCGCGATTCATCACCGCCTGCATAGGTAGAGCGGATGGCACACTCGATGTTACCGCGACTGAGGTAGTAATTAGTCGCTTGCTGGTATTGTCGCTTGAGAAGACGCGGATTTTCACGCTGCACGGCATCAAGCAAGATCGCACGGAACAAAGGGTGGTACGACAGACCATCGGACTCCCTTTGAACGAATAGATGTCTGAACACGATCTCCAACAACAGTTTGGGAGCATTCTTGTGGCCGGTGATTGCTTCGCAGGCCTCAGGTGTCAAGCGCTCAAGAACAGCGGTGGCCTTAAGGAATCTCCGAAGCCGAACTGGCGCTGCGTCTAGTACCGCTCCCTGAAGATAGCCGGCGAGTTCGGAGCGACGGCCATGCAGAATTGCGCACACGCCAATTGGCCAACCCAAGGCCTGGTGGCACGCCGTCCCGGCATCAGAACGTTCCAAGCCCCAGGCGCTAGCGGCAGCGTTCGCCTCGTCCACATCGAACGCGAGGTCACCTTCATCCAGACGATCTGCTTTCCCCTCGCAGAATAGCCGGGAAACGTCTGCCTGCACTATCTCGCAACCGCTGGCAATTACTGCCTGCCAGCCCGTCGGCAGCTCAGTGGCGAGGAATGCCATCAACTGATCCGCATCTACGAGCTGGTGGACATCGTCGAGCAGCAGCAAGTGAGGGTATGGTGCGGTGGCGAGGGCGACCCGCAAGGCCCCCCAACAGTCGCTATCCTCGCCGAAAGAGCATATCGGCGTTATCCTCCGGCGGATATCGCCTGCGCGAATCGGGTGGGCTTCCTGTTGAGCTGCAAGGGCGGACACCAGTTGGCACGCGACATCGGCGCTCGTATCGCCAGCGACGCAACGGTAGCCTAGAGCGGGTCGGTGATCGAACTCGGCTGCTCTGGCAAGCGCGATTGTCTTTCCGTAACCAACCGCCGCCGTAACGATTGTCAGATGTCCTGCAAGCGCCCGTCTAAGGCGCGCTTCTAGTCGGGGGCGCGCTTCTAGCTTGGACACCTGGGTCTGGAAGCTAATTCCCAGCGGACACAGCGAGAAATCCTCATGCGCCATCGTCTCCCCCAATGTAGGCGTAGCCGTACGTCAATAAATATACGCTGAACTCAATCAATCAACAACAACTTGGATCTTGGAAAGATGGCACCTAAGGGCCATAGACCCAAGGCAGGCTCCACGTCTACCCTTGATGATGCGGGCGTCGACTTGACGTTGCACCCAGGTGAGTGGGCAAGGACCGCAAAGAGATATATTCGAAAGAATGGAGAGGAAGCGATGGTGACGGAGCAGCGAACGAATAAGTCGTCCTTCTTGGCGGAAGAGGACAAGCGGCGTTACGATACGATGGGATTTCTCGTTTTCCGCCGGCTCTTCTCACCAAACGAAATGGCCGAGATCGAGGCGGCGTTTATGCGGGTAATGAACACGGCAGCAATGGAGATCGGTTACGACGGCACCAGAAGCTTAAACATCTATCCGATTACCGAAGGAGATGAATACTTTGACCAGCTCATAGACGACACCAGGATCAATGACATCGTCGAAGGGATCCTTGGGGAGGACTGTATTTACCACAGCTCCGGCGGCCACCTCTACGTCGGGAACAGTAGCTGGCATACCGATGCTGGTGTGGTCGGCCACCGGGGCATCCATATGGCTTTCTATCTTGACCCCGTCGGGGTGAACTCGGGCTGTCTCAACGTGATCCCAGGTAGCCATCATCGTGAGTTTCACGATGCGCTGGTTCGCGAGCGGAAATCTGGTGTCTATGACTTCAAATCGGCCGACTTGCCCGGGCGTTATCCGCTCGAATCAGAACCCGGCGATGTCGTTGTATTCCGCCACGAAACCTTACACTCGTCCTGGGGTGGGAAGCCAGGTCGCAGAATGCTTGGCCTCCACTACGAGGCGAATCCTATCGAGCGCTGGCAGACTTACCATCTGATGGGAGTCAACCAAGTGCACTTGCCATACGTCAAGACGGGGCATCGGATCTATTCCGACCATCTGGTCGAGACAGCTGGCCCGCGTCGAATGAAACGGCTTAACAAGTTTATTGAGATGGGCTATTGCGACAAGTCGAGGCTACCGCTCACCAACCTCTTTTACGAGTACAGCGCCGCCAACTACGGAGGGCCGGCCGAGGTAGGTCAGCTTTCTCAAGTGAGGACGCCCTCCTGACGCAGATTGAGAGCCTCCGCCTACTGTGCGCATGTTATTCGACCGCAACGTCGTCTTATTTTGGCGAGCTTGGCGACTGCGCCCGCACGTTCCGGGAATGAACCGAATTGTGGAAAGGTACCCACCCGACCAACCCAACGCTCTATTCCATAACCGCGGTGACGGCACATTTCGTGATGTGTCCAAAATTACCCAGACCGATCATGCCGGCTGCGCCCGGGGTTTGGCGATTGCTGACTTTGACGGCGACGGCTTTTTGGACTTGCTAATAGGGAACTTCGATCAACGGCCCTT
>JBCLEL010000074.1:0-9205 GCA_038913435.1 Chloroflexota bacterium | reverse complement strand
ATTGTTGAGGTGCTAGAGATCGCCTTGGCTATGACGTGGCCGGATGTAAACATAGTGGCCGCCGGCACCGGCGCCAAGGCCATCGCCGCAGCGCGAACCGAAGCCCCTGATCTAATCTTGCTCGACATCGGCCTGCCGGACCTTGACGGCTTCCAGGTCTGCCAGGCGATCCGCCGATTTTCCGACGCGCCAATCATCATGCTGACCGCCCGTGGCGAAGCTCTCGATAAGATCAAGGGCCTGGAGCTAGGAGCCGACGATTACGTCACCAAGCCGTTTGAATATCGGGAGCTGATCGCCCGAGTGCAGGCGACGTTGCGCCGCGCTCAAGAAGAACGACCCAGCCGCTTGGTAGTAGAAGCCGGCCCCATCTTAATAGATTTGCAGACCAAGCAGGCTTCGGCCTATGGCAAGGCGATAGCCCTGTCGCCGGCCGAGTTCCGACTACTGTACTACCTGGCCCAAAGCGCCGGCCAGACGTTGAGCTACCACACGCTCCTGGCCAAAGTCTGGGGGCAAGAGCGGGCCGGCCAGATTGACTACCTGCGAGCTTGTGTCAATCAACTGCAAAAGAAGTTGGTTGACGCGGCGGTCCACCCCACCATCGTCGGAGAAGAACCAGGGGCCGGCTATCGCTTGCAATCCTAACCTTAACCAATTGTCTTGCTATAAGACCTATTTCTAGCGGAGTGATTCATTCGCCTGAGGCGAACCACCGCTAATGCCTATCTGGTTTCGGTAGGGGCAACCCCCTGTGGTTGCCCGACCATAACCGACGGCCACGCGAACAGGGCAGGCACAGGGGCCTGCCCCTACGGGGTAGGCCGGCAAAGATTCGTTTTTAGAGCAATGACCGTAGGATCGTAGTTCGTCATTGCGAGGTCGCCTCAAGCTACCGAAGCAATCAGTCATGCCCTTGCGGGCGCCACAGAGGGATGAAAATGGTGGAGTAGGGGCGACGCATGCGTCGCCCCTACTCAGGCGGCATAATCTATTTTCACGGCAATCTCATTCTAGCCGACGGTTATTTTCAACGCAGACAGAGGGTGTTTTTCCTGGCAGCGGCCATCCTGGCCGCTACGCAGGGCGAGACGCCCGCGCTCCCGGTATGTCAATCGTATGAATTAAACACTAAACCAGGGCCTTTCTATCAGCAATTGGCATAAAGCCAAATCTGTAACCATTCTAAAACCGAACGTCACAAGGCAAGGCAACCACTCAACCGAGCCACGCCTTATACTTTGAAGTGAGCTTTTGCGATCATTTTACAAATTCACGTGGATGGGACTGGCCAGTGACTAGCGCAAACACCCTGCGATGCGCGACCTGTCTAATAGACATCGCAGGTATGTCATATGTGACTCGTGGGGAAGCATACTGCTGCCGTGGTTGCAGCCGAGGCGGCCCCTGCACCTGCCTGGAAGACAGAATCGTTGACGCCAGCGGGAAGGAAGCGGCTTCTAGCGAGCCCTCCTGGATTTTGACTCGCAGCCAGGCTTCTGCTCCAACCGCAGCGCCAGATCCCAGCGAATTAAGCCCCTTCGTAACCGCTGCCGGCGATCCTGGCACGACTCTGGTTGACGACTCGGAGATAGATTTCGAGGCGCTGCTCCGCTGGGCCAGGAGATCAGCAGCCGACGACGGGATTGACACCGCGCCGGACGATGATCGTCGAATCCCACCGGAATTAGTCGAGACCGCTACCCGCCTGGTGGTGGTTGGGCTGACACCCGACCGCGCCGAGAGCTACCTAGACCTTTTACGTGACAGTTTGGGAGCTGCGCCAGTTGCGATGCTCGACCAGTTGGACGACCGGGCGGTGTTCGAGATCCTGGGCTACCGCCAGGAGGAGATCGTCAGCTATCTGATGGGGGCAAAGACGCTTGGCGTGGCCGGCTTGAAGTTCGTCGGCCAGGCGATAGAGCTGACATTAGAACCAGGATTCGACCCGCATGGGGCGCTGATGACGCGATCTATGCCGGCCAGCAGTCAGCCGGCCCCGGCCAGATCGCCACGCTCGCAGCGTCCAGGCGCCGGCTGGTACGAGTTGGGCGCCGACATGTTCTTCAACGCCCGTCACTACGTCACCATCAACGGCGTCAAAGGGCCGGTCCACCCGCATTCATGGAAAGTGCGCGTCAGCCTCCAGGAAAATACGCTCGATCAAAACGGGCTTCTGGTCGGTTTTGCCGAGGTGAAAGGCAAGGTGCAGAAGGAGATCGGCCGGTTTGACAACACGCTGCTGAACTCGGTCCCGCCGTTTGACCGCCTACAGCCGACCAGTGAAAACGTGGCGGCAGTGATCTACCACGAATTGGAGAGCGCGTTGCAGCAACTGCCGGTGAAACTGCGCTACGTTGGCGTATGGGAGACGCCTACCAACTATGTCCAGTATAGTGAAGAGGACACCTAGCGTCGGGCTGCCACTGGCTTTGGCGACGGTCATCGCCCTGTCAGTAGCGGCCTACTCGCCGATCCTGTTCCCACCCTCACCCGCTATTAGGTATCCCTGGTCGTCCGACGCCTGGGGCCATCTAATCAAGGTCGAGTTCCTCTACGAGCAGCTTCGGGCGGGCGTCATCTACCCAAACATCTTCCCCGGCTGGTACAACGGCGTCCAGTTGTTGCGCTACTACGCGCCAGCGCCGTACTACCTGATGGCCGCGATCTACAATTTCTACCGCGACATTTTCAGCGTGGGCAACTGGTTCGTCTATGCCGGCGCGCTATTCGGCGCGCTTTCAGTCTTTCTTTTCAGGTCCCGGCTCGGCCTGCTTCCGACGACGATTGCCAGCGCCCTATATTTATTCCTACCCGACCATCTGCGCGTCACCTTCGCCGAAGGCAACATCCCACGGGTAATGGCATTTTCGCTGTTGCCATTGACCTTCTATTTCCTGGTGCAGACTATTGAGAGCGGCGGCCGCCGGCGTGACTTTGTCTCACTGAGCCTCTGCATAGCCTTGATTGTACTGTCGCACGCTATGATGGCGGCGATCTTTTTCGTCTGCCTGGCCCTCTTTACCTTGATTCACTGGGAGATCAGCCGAGCGCCGGCCCAGGGCGCGTTGGCCGGCCTGTTTGGACTCGGTGTCGGGATGGTGTTGTCCGGCTGGTGGCTGTTTCCCAGCCTGACCGGCGGCATCACCGAGCTGAACCAGACAGCCTCTAGCGAGGCGCTGGTCAGCTTTCCAATCAGCTTCGTGCTCGACCCTATTATCCGTCTGCGCGACCGCGAGGCGTACTATCTCGGCCTAGCATTCCTGCTGGGAGCGGCTATTGCTGCCACATCATGGAAGAAGATACCGGCCTTGTCACGCAGCATGTTGCTGGTAGGAGTGCTGACCGGGCTGATCAGCTCCACCTTCTTCAATGACATCTACAACTCGATCCCATTCAACCATCTATTCTGGCCGGTTCGGTTCAACTCGTTCACCGGCTTTGCTCTGCTGATGGGGACCGTCGGCATCGGCGCTTACTTTCTGCAAGGCCACCGAATAAAGCGATTGATCTATGGCCTGTTGGTAATCGCGCTGGCGGTTGACTTCTCGTTCTCGATACCGCTGATCCACGGCCGGCCGCTGCCGGAGGACGTGACCCAGGTTAGCCGCCGGCTAAAGGAGCTATCAGGTTGGAGGGTTGCCGCAGCCGATCTGAGCCTGCTCGGTTCAGCGCCGTCCCAGTTGTTCACCAACATCGGCGGCCGCGAGCAGATATATGGCTGGGGCTACCAGGGCTCGACAACCGCCCCGGTGGTTGCCGGCATCAACTTCGCGCTGGACAACGGCTATCCCGATTATGCAGTAAGCAGCCTTTACACCCTGGGAACTGACGACGTGGTCATCATCAAGGACGAGCGGGTGCCGGACGAGTTTCGCCAGGCGCTGCTGGATGCTGGCTTTAAGAAGGACCTCGACACCGGCCGGGTTGATCTCTACCACCGGGATGGCGGCCCGCGAGCCTATGTTATGTCGCATCGAATACTCGGTATCGGCGACGGCGCCCAAAACCTGGCGTTTATGTTTCCGGAGGTCGAGATCGGCTCGTCAAAGTTGGTTGACAGCTACGACCTATCGTTTCTGCGGAAATATGAGATCATCCTGCTGTCACGCTTCGGTTGGAACAGTCGCCAGGCAGCCGAGCAGCTGATGGAGCAATACGTGGCGGCCGGCGGCAAGCTGGTCGTGGATCTCACCGACGCGCCGCAGGACGTGTTCGCCCGGGTGCCGAAGTTTATGGGCGTCTATGGGGAGCCGGTTTTTGGCCTCTACTCGGCAACGATCCGGCAGGGCGACCAGACGACTCATCTGCGTCCCTTTCCGAAGGAGTATCTGCCCTGGATCGCCTTCTCGCCGCAAGGACTGAGCGAAGTGGACATATCATTCGACTACTTGGGTCTCGACGCCGTCGCCCTGGGCCATAAGGATTTCAACGGCAAGCCGGTGTGGTTCATCGGCATGAACCTGATTTTCCAGGCGCTGACAACCCATGACCCCGTTAGCGTGCGGATTCTGGCCGACCTGTTTGGCAGCGAACCGGGCAAGCTGCCCGACCGTCCTGTCATCCCGCTGAACGGTTATGAGACCGGACAGGACGGTTACCGGTTCAGCTACCGGCTGGACCAACCGGCCGACCTTCTTGTTCCAGTAGCCAAGCACGACGGCACAATAGTTATCGTTGACGGCCGGCAGGTTGACAGCTGGTCAATCGGCCGGCTGGTGATGTTCAGCGCACCGGCTGGCGAGCATCAAGTGTTTATCACGACACGGGATACATTTATCTACACCTTTGGTCGGGCGGTGACGCTGGCCGGCCTGATTGCGCTGGCCGGCTATCTGACACTGCGAGATCGCCTGCTGGAGATGATTGCGCCGGCCCTGACGCGACCGCGAAGAGCGGAGGCGCCGGGTGTTGCTTAAACGCGGTCGCGCTTTCCTGATTCAGCTTGGCTCGGCTCTTGTTATAGCCGCCTTGCTAGCCGGCCTGCTGCCGGCGCAGGTTGCGCTAGCAGCGCCGGCGGTGAACCTGTCGCCAACCAGCGGCCCATCAGGCACAACTATCACGGTGAGCGGCACCGGTTTTCGCAAGAATAAGAATGTCACTATCACTTGGGACGGCGCGACTCTAGCGCCATCGCCATCCCCCTGCCCGACCGATGGCAACGGCGCCTTCTCCTGTTCGGTCGTCGCGCCGGCTGGCACCGCTGGCGCTCACACTATTGAGGCTTCTACTAACGCCAGTGACGTCGCCTCTGCCAGCTTTAGCTTGACAGCGCCACCGCCGACGGCAACGCCGACCAACACCTTGACGCCCATCCCTACGGCGACCCACACTTCCACACCCACGCCGACGTTCACCCACACGCCGGCCAACACGCCGACCCCCACCAGAACAGATACACCCACATCCGTAAGCACAGCCACCAACACAATCACTCAGACCAGCACGCCCACGTCTGTGCCGCCAACTTCGACCGGCACACTTCAGCCCACCCAGACGCCAACGCAAACCTTATCTCCAACTCTGTCGCCAACCGTCACCCACACCCACACAGCATTGTCCACTCACACGCCAACCGTCACCCAAACGCTGACCGCGCCGGCGACTCTGACGCCAACTGCCACGCCGGCGCAGACGTTCACGCCAACGAATACGCCGACCGATGTCCCATCGAATACGCCAACACCAAGCAGCAACATCGTGCTGGACAGCCAGTTCAGCGATTGGAGCGGCCGGCCCCTAATGACATAGATCCTTCTGGCGACGCCAGCGCGGATGGTGACATCTCAGCCTTCTATTGGGGGACTAATCCTAACGACGAGACCGTCTATCTGATGATCGAGCGGTACGCCGGCTCCACCGCCAATGCAAGCTACACCGTCTACCTGGATATGAACAACAACGGCAATTACACGTCAACCTCTGACCGGTTCGTCATCGTTGCCTACACGCCGCGCGTCAATGATAGTCGGGTGACTTACACCGTCTACGATGGCGCCGGCAGCCAGATCAGCCAGTACTCGAACCTTGACTACGGCGAGTCACAGAACGAAGGCGCACGCCGGGTCGAGATCGGCGTCTCGTTTGGCGATCTGGGGTTCACAGCCGGGATTGCCGTCCGTATGTACGTCACCAGCCAGCAGGGCGACCGCGCGCCGGATGCCGGCGACGTTCAGTGGTCGCCGGTGCCGGGGCTGGGTTACCTGCTACTGGCGGCATTTGTTGGGATCGGCGCATTCATTGCCTGGCGCAGAAAGTGGGGGTTGCCGTGAATAGGAAAACGGTAGGAGATAAGCTCCTACCTTACGTATCTGAGTTCGTCCAGAGGAGGGGCAAGTCGCCTGCGGTCAACGCACTTCACGGTGAAATCGGCGCAGGGGCTTTTAAGCCTTACTCAAGCGCCCGAACTAAAGTTCGGCGATCAGTCGCCGGCTTAAAAGCCGGGCGCTTAGTGATTGGCCTGAAGGCCGGTTGCGATCTAGCCATCACCAAGGAGTGCGTAGACCTGTCGCCTGAGGCAACTGCCTATTTCGGCCGGCGCAGCCCTTCTCTGGAAGGGTGCCCCTACGCCGTTGGTAAATTTGGTGTTTGCGCCAGCGATTGGTATCAGCGGCGTGAGGATATACAGCTATGGAACTGACCCTGACCCTGGCGCTGGCGGGAGTCTGGCTGACGGCGGTCCTATTTTTCCGGCTGAACAGGGTCTGGCTCCTCTATTACCTTGTCGGGTCAATCGGACTGGCGCTGGGCATCATCTTCATAGGACAGTCGCTAATACCAATCGAACCGCTATTGGAGCAGTATGTCGCCTACGCTGTCCATTTAGTATCGAGCGTAGTTGGCGTGAAAACACGCATCTTCACCGGCGCCCCAGGACTACTGATGGTGCTGGTCATCGCTCAGGACGTCGGTTGGACGGCGGTGCAGGTGACGATTGAGTGTTCCGGTCTGTTGGAGTCAGCGGTGTTGATCGGCATGCTGGCCTTCTACCCAGGATGGCCGCTGCGCCAGAAGATTCTATTGTGCGCTGTCGGCCTAGCTTTCACTCAGCTTGCCAACGTGGCGCGACTTATGTTCATAATAGGTACGCTGCACTGGTTTGGGAAGGACTCGCTATTTATGGCTCACACCATTGTGGGCCGGGCGGTGTTCTTCGTTGCAGTAGTGGCTATATACTGGTATGTATTTACACTGCCGACCTTGCGGACTGTCCACGACAAGCTGATCGGGGATATGAGTAGATGACCGACCAACTGGCGGCCTTATCCACAGATTGCGCAGATTGCACAGATTTGGAGAACGGGGATATGGGTAAATGACCGACCAGGTGGCGTCCTTATCCACAGATTGCGCAGATTGCACAGATTTGGAGAACAGGGATATGAGCCGATGACCGACCAACTGGCGGCCTTCGCTATCTTCTGGGGCATCTGGCTGCTGGTGCCGATGCTGATTGACGGTGGCACGTCTTTGACCTATCTGATTGGCGTGTGGACTATCCGACGCCGGCAAGTCAAGTTCCTGGACACGAAGATCGCCTTCTATCCGCCGGTGACTATCGTGGTGCCAGTCTATAACGGCGCTAGAACCATCGGCGCCTGTCTGGAATCTATCCTCAAACAGACCTATCCTCGCGACAAACTGGAAGTGATCGTCGTCAACAACATGAGCACTGACAACACCTTTGGAATCTTCCAGGAGTTACAACACCAGAACCAGAACATCGCGATGAACTGGATTTCGACCGCCAGCAAGGGCAAGTCTTTCGCCTTGAACGCTGGCTACCACTCCAGCAATGGGCTATTCCTCTGTAACATTGATGCCGATGTCGAGCTACATCCTGATGCCATTCATAACGCAATGAAGTACTTCGAGACGTTTCCCGAAGCCGGCGCCATCACCGCGGCCATCGAGGTGCTGCCGGAGGAGGAAGATGTCGGCCCGCTCCGGCGGATATTGGCCGAGTGCGAATATCTAGAGTATTACTCCAGCTTTCGCATTGGCCGGCAATACCAGACGGCAACGAACAGCCTGTTCACCCTGGCCGGCGCATTTTCGATGTTCAGACGAGAAATCTTGCTGCAAACCTTTATGTACAGCAAGCAGACCGTCTCGGAGGACACCCATCTTACCTTCGAGATCCACCAAAAGTTTAAGAACTCTCGCATCGCTTGCGTGCCGGAGGTGCTCGCCTACGTCACGCCAACGGCGTCGTTGGCCTCCTTTTACGCCCAGAGGGTCCGTTGGCAGCGCGGCCAGCTGGAGGTTGCGGCGTTACATCCTCACCTGCTTTCCGGAAATCCATTCCGAATCAGAGGCGTATCGCCGGCCCGCTTGCTAGTCATAGACCACACCTTGGCCTTTCCAAGAGTGGTCTGGACCTTCTTGCTGCCGTTGATGTACTTCTTCGGCTACTCGCTGTCATTGGTCATCAGCGCGACGATTGCCATGTACGCCAGCTACATTTTTTTGGAAGGAGTGGCGGCCTTCGCCAGCTACCTACTAGCTGATCGAGGTGGCAAGGATCGGATCAGACGGTATTGGTGGATCTTTTTCATCATGCCGGCCTATCGGTTCACGCTATTCTGGTTCCGGTTAGGGGGCTTCGTATCAGTCCTGATGGAGCCGGCCGTTTGGCGCACCGACGCGCCCTGGGTAGAAACACGACTTGGTTACGAAAAGACCAAGCAAACGGTAGCCACCGCCCTCTTGCAAGTAGGTCGAACGCTCGGCTTGCACAACTAGCAGAACTGTCGCATCGCCTGTCATTGCGAGGGTCGCAGAGGCGACCCGAAGCAATCTCGTACCAATAGATAAATGACTAAACAATACTTTGTGTACATTATGACTAACAATCGAAACACCGTACTCTACACTGGTGTGACCAATGACCTCATACGAAGGGTCTACGAGCATCGAGAAAAGCTCGTCAAGGGCTTCACCAATAAATACAACGTCGTGAAGCTGGTCTACTACGAGGTCTTTGAAGACCCTACGAATGCTATTATCAGAGAGAAGCAGATCAAGGGCGGACCAAGGCGAAAGAAAATAGAGTTGATTAAGATGAAGAACCCAGAATGGCGAGATTTGTACGATGAAATCGCCTGAGATTGCTTCGCTTCGCTCGCAATGACAGTTGCCGGGTCATTGTGAGGTCGCCGAGGTGACTTAAGCAATCTAGCAGCCACGTCCTGTAGCTAACCTA
>JBCLEL010000073.1:0-9324 GCA_038913435.1 Chloroflexota bacterium | reverse complement strand
TGGTGACACTAATTATCGTGGCGGTCGCCGGCGTGATGTTCGCTGTTCTGACTGGTCTGCCGGCGCCGGTCGCCACCTCGCCTGCGGCAGCTCCAACCCCTGCTCAGTCACCATCTAGGCTACTGCACTGGTCAATAAATCCTACATTAATATGGATACCGGCCATCATCCTGGTTGCGCTACTGGTCTATCTATTAGCTCAACCATTGTGGGTCATATTCTTCGCCTACCGCGAGCGGCCGGCCGGCGAATTTAATGCCAGTGAGATGTTCGAACGCACCTGCCAGGCTTGCCACGGCGACAAAGGGCTTGGCCTGCGGCTCGCGCCCTATCTTGCCCTGGATGAGATGGCTGCCCGTCGGGGTCTCGATCCTGCCAAGTCAGATGAGCGGGCGGCCTTGGGTCGGTATATGACGGACATGATTAGCAATGGCCATAGCATGATGCCGGCTTGGTCCGAAGACAACGGCGGTCCCCTCAATAGTAAGCAAATCGAAGAGTTGGTCAAGCTGATCCTGGCCGGCGAGCTGGAACCGGTAGCACGGTAGCTTCTACTGAATCCGTGCTCAAATAGCTAATAAAAGCCAGACTGCTTGATCCATAATCTGTAGCGCGCGGGCTTGTCCCGCGCTCATTGGTCGGTTCGCTGATCTGACTGGGCTGGGGACAAGCCCCAGCGCTACCCACGTCTCTCTCGACTATTAACTGTCAATGTACGGCTCAGTAATACCAATCGCTACAGCAAAGACCATATATCCAAATGAGATTGCTTCGGGTCGCTTGCGACGACCCTCGCAATGACCTTCAGCCTACCTCAATTGGTCATTTCGAGCGAAGCGAAGCAATCTCTGGCACTCGAATTCATGGTATTTGCTTAGCCAATTGGTATCGGAGCAGAGAAAAATATTTGCCAAATTTGATTTTTTATCTTCGGTCTTATAAACTAATATTTAGTCTTATCTAAAATGAGGGATGATGATAAGTCAAGCCGTCGAAGACTATCTCAAGGCCATCTACCACATTCAGACTTCTGGCCGGCGTCCGTCAACCAACGCGATAGCAGAACGGCTGAGTGTAGCGCCAGCTTCGGTAACCAACATGCTTAAGCAGCTTGCTTCGATGAAGATGGTCGTTCACACGCCCTATCAGGGCGCCGAGCTTACCGAGCTAGGGGCCAAAATAGCGTTGGAAGTAATACGTCACCACCGGCTGCTTGAACTCTATTTGACTGAGCATCTGGGCTTCAGTTGGGACCAGGTCCACGACGAGGCGGAGCGGCTGGAGCACGTCATCTCTGAAGAGATGGAAAATCGCATAGACGAGGCGCTTGGGCGTCCGTTAGTTGACCCGCATGGGGATCCGATTCCAAACCGTGACTTGGTGGTGGAGGAGGAACTCTTGACACCCCTGTCCGAATTGCTACCCGGCCAGCGAGGAGTGATCGCCCGCGTTAGCGACCGTGATCCAGCAATGTTGCGCTATTTGAATGATCTCAGACTGGTGCCATCAGCCAGTATTATTGTAACGGACAAAGCCCCGTTCAACGGTCCGATTTCCATTGAGGTGGGCAACGAGAGACACACTATCGGCGTTGAATTGGCGACGCACATCCGCCTGTCAGCCGTTAAGGACGCCGAAAAGGTCCCCAGCTCCGAAAATCCAGTTCGACCCAACGATGCCGTCGGTTAAACGGCGATATATGCGAGGGAGGAATCACAAGAGGAATGAATCAAGAGACGGGATTTCTACAACAGCTATTTGAACGCAAATTCGGCCGCCGGGCGTTGTTCAAGTCGGCTCCTAAAGCAGTGCTGACAGCCAGCGTCATTGGCGCTTCGCTGGGTGGCGCCGCGCTGGCGGGGACGGCACTGGCCGGCGGACAGAAAGCCGGCCGCAACGAAGATAAATCACAGGCCCACCACGCCGAAGCCGGCTACGAGACTGGAACGGTCGGCCAGGTTGACATCGAAAAGCTCGGATTCGACCCGATGAAGATGCTGCGCGACTTTGACTATGGTCAGGTCAGCAAGCTGCCCAGTGGCCAGACCTTGCGTGAGTACAAGATGGTCGCGTTCAACCGTGAGATCGAGATCGCCCCCGGCGTCTATTTCCCGGCCTGGACTTACAACGGTCGGGTGCCCGGGCCGACTCTACGTTGCGTCGAAGGCGAACGCATCCGTGTCCATATCACTAATGCAAACTCGCACCCTCACACCATCCACTTTCACGGCATCCATTCGGCGTATATGGACGGGGTGCCGGGCATCGGTCGCGGCTACATAAACATAGGCGAGAGCTTTACCTACGAGTTCGACGCTGCGCCTTTCGGCTGTCACCTGTACCACTGCCACTCTAACCCGTTGAAGCGGCACATCCACAAAGGTCAATATGGCGGGTTCATCATTGACCCCGACCCGGCGAAGTATTCCGGCCAAGAGAAGGAGATCGCCAAAACGCGCAACCATCAGTACGAGGAGAACAAGACCTTCGACGAGATGGTGGTGGTGATGAACGGCTTTGATACCAACTTTGACGGGGGGAACGAGGTCTACGCCGCCAATACGGTTGCTTTCTACTACATGCACAATCCAATCAAGATTCGACGCGATCAGAAGCAGCGCATGTACTTGATAAACATGACGGAGTTCGATCCGATCAACTCGCTTCACCTGCACGGCAACTTCTTCGACTACTATGACACTGGCACCACCTTGACCCCGACGCTCCGGAAGATAGATACGATTATGCAGTGTCAGGCCCAACGGGGCATCCTGGAGTTCTCCTTCGCCGGCTACGAGCCGGGGCTGCACATGTTCCACGCTCATCAGAGCGAGTTTCCCGAGTTGGGCTGGATGAGCATTTTCGAGGTCACGTAAGAGGAGTGAGAGATGACTGAGACTGCGCAAGAACGTCCCGTCAGACCCGCCGAATCGTCTTCACCGGTGATGACCTGGCTGGCAGGGATTTTGCCTTTAGCTCTTTTAGGGCTGTTAATCGGATTGTTTCTGGCGGTGGGCCCGCTCGGCGCCTTCGAGGCGGCCTTTCCGCCGGTCGAAGAGCTGACCATCGAGCGCATAGCCCTCCAAAGCGAGCCACATCAGATGGTGATTCAGGTGGTCAACGGCGGCCCTGATCCGGTGACCATCGCCCAGGTGCTAGTTGACGACGCCTACTGGTACCATTCGATCTCGCCGGCGCGCACGTTAAATCGCCTGGACCGGGCTGAGATCGTCGTGCCATACCCCTGGGTGCATGGCGAGACTCACCACGTCAAGCTGATCACGTCGACCGGCCTTACATTCGAGCACGAGATCGCAGTTGCGGTTGAGACGCCTAAGCCGGACCTGGGCTTATTCGGCTTCTTTGCCTTGATTGGGGTATACGTCGGCGTGCTGCCTGTCGCCATCGGTATGCTGTGGACACCGTTTCTGCGCCGGATTGGCTGGCAGTGGATGCAGTTCTTCCTGGCGCTGACGATGGGATTGTTGCTGTTTCTGGGCGTCGACACAGTCGAGGGGGCGCTTGAAGTAGCGGGCCGGCTGCCAGGCGCCTTCCAGGGAATCGCAATCATCGCGATTGGTGGGGTGCTAGCATTCTTGGCGCTGGAAAGCGCCAGCCGCTGGCTGAGCGGCAGATACGCCGGCCGGGAGGACACCGTTCGGCTGGCGCTATCCTTCTCAATTGCGATTGGCATCGGTCTGCACAACATGGGCGAGGGGCTGGCGATTGGCGCGGCCTACGCGATAGGCGAGGTTGCGTTGGGATCGCTTTTGATCATCGGCTTTACCCTGCATAACACTACCGAAGGCTTGGCCATCGTCGCGCCGATAGCCCGCAGCCGGCCGAAGCTGCTGACGCTGGTCTGGCTGGGGCTGATCGCTGGCGCGCCGACGATTGCCGGCGCCTGGATCGGCGGCTTCACCTATTCTGACATTTGGGCGACGCTGTTTCTGGCGATCGGCGCTGGGGCTATCTTCCAGGTCGTCTACGCTGTCGGCAAGCTGATGACGGCCGACGTCAAGAAAGAAGGCCTGACGGTGGGCAGTTTCGCCGGCGTTGCGGCCGGCATGCTGATTATGTACGGGACTGCCTTGCTCGTGTAAACAGGCTGCAACACTCTTATAAATAGGAGTTAGGTGCAATGCGCCCATGTACAGCGGAGTGCAGAAGCATTGAGCTTTGTAGCGCAGGGGCTTGTCCCCTGCAGGGGGACGGGCGGGGCACAAGGCCCCGCGCTACTGTCAATATTGCAACGAGCAATAAGGTTGAGCAATGCAGTTCAATTATTATGCTCAACGCTGTAGGAGTGAACAAATGACGGTAAGAGAAGCGCATGAGCGATAGCGCTATCCTCACCGAAGGTCTGACGAAATATTACGGCGACCAGCGGGGCGTGATCGAGCTCGATATTGAAGTCCGACCAGGCGAGGTATTTGGTTATCTTGGTCCCAACGGCGCGGGCAAGACGACAACGATCCGCCTGTTGCTCGACCTGGTCCGTCCGACTACGGGCCACGCAACGATCTTAGGATTGGAATGTCGCCGGGACAGCCGCCAGATCCGGCGACGAATTGGTTACCTGCCTGGTGAACTTTCGTTGTACGAAAATCTGACCGGCGCCGAGTTGTTAGCTTATTTAGGCCATCTACGCGGGGGCGTAGATCGGAAGTCCATCGAGAGTCTAGCCGGGCGACTGGACTCTGATCTCTCGCGGCCAATCCGCACCCTCTCGCAAGGGAACAAACAGAAGATCGGGCTAATCCAGGCGTTTATGCATAAGCCGGATCTACTTATCCTTGATGAGCCGACAAATGGTTTGGACCCATTGATACAGCGGGAATTCTACCGCTTGATCGCTGAGGTCAAGGCCGAAGGGCGAGCGGTCTTCCTTTCATCGCATATTCTGCCGGAGGTGGAGCGGGGGTGCGATCGCGTTGGGATCATCCGAGAGGGACGACTGGTAGCGGTCGAGACCGTGTCGGCGCTGAAGGCGCAGGCGTTGCGTCAGCTAGAGATTCACTTCGCTACATCTGTACCATTAGAAGCTTTTGCCCATTTGGCTGGCGTGCACGACGTGACAGTAGAAAACGGTGTATTGCGTTGTGCAGTGGTCGGCTCAGTGGATTCAGTAATTAAGGCTGCCTCGCAGTTTGAGGTGGTGAATGTGATCAACCATGAGCCTAGCATAGAAGAAGCCTTCTTGACATATTATGGTCAAGGAGAGAAACATGTTGCGTAGCGTATTCCTGAAATCTTTGCGCGATCAGCGTCGCGCTTTGATGTGGTGGGGAATCGGCTTAGTGACACTGGCCGTTATGATGATGCTCTTTTATCCGAACGTCCGTGACTCGGGCGCAGCCATGGAGGAATACATGAAGTCATTTCCAAAGGAGCTTATGGCTCTTTTTGGGGGTGAGTTCACTGAGTTCACCTCACCTGAAGGATTTCTTAACAGCGAGCTTTTCTTCCTGATAGTGCCCTTGCTATTTTTGATCTTCACCATAACTGCTGGCAGCTCGGCGATTGCTGGAGAAGAGGAAAAGGGGACACTTGACCTGCTGCTGTCTAATCCGCTGGCGCGCTGGCAGGTTGCGCTGGAGAAGTTCTTTGCTATGGTCATTGCGACGTTGGCGCTGGCGCTCAGCTTCTGGTCCGGAATTGCAGTCGGCCGTGTAGCCGTCGAAATGGACATCGGCCTCGAACGGGTAGCGGCGGCTACGCTGAGCGCGGCCATCTTGGGAATGGCCTTCGGCGCGTTGGCCTTTGCTCTGGGTTGTATCAGCGGTAACCGTGGGCTAAGCATTGGCGTTACGAGCGCCGTTGGCGTGATGAGTTATCTCCTTAACGCGCTCGCGCCCATGGTGGAATTCCTGAGTTCTTTGCGCAGATTATCGCCATTCTACTACTACATCGGCGCTGATCCGCTGAGGAATGGGTTGAGTCTGGGGCACGCCGGCGTATTGATTGCTCTGTCAGCGGCGCTCTTAGCCGTGGCGCTGGTCGCATTCGAACGCCGCGACCTGGCAGTGTAAGATCGGTTCCCGACCTGCCGCCTTCCCTTTTGATTTGGTTAGTGGTCAGAGGCGTTCCTCACGGTTTTGGACGATTCTCGAATTCGCAGAAAACTTTAGCATCGGTTCGCGCTACCTATTGCAACGCGACCTGCTGCGCGATGCTACAATGAGACACCAGGTTCAGCTACCCCTAACCGTCTACAGCACTGACAGGGAGTTGCAAGAAGCATGAACAGGTCTCGCTTCGCAAAATTTGCCGTAGCGTCGGCTATTGGCGTGTATTTGCTGATCGCAATTGGCGGCGTAGTACGGGTCACTGGCTCCGGGCTTGGCTGCCCCGACTGGCCCTTGTGCCATGGGCGGCTGCTGCCGCCGGCAGACCCGGCTTCAATCCTAGAGTACACTCATCGCACTGCTGCGGCGCTTGTCAGTGCGTTGATCGCCATTACGGTGGTTCTATCTTGGGTGAGCTTCCGCCGCGAACGCTTGATAGTCCAGCCGATGACGGCAGTGATATTGTTGCTGGTTGTGCAAATCGGGCTCGGCGCAGTAACTGTGCTTTTAGAGCTGCCTCCAATGATCGTACTCGTCCACCTGGTAATCGCTATGATCTTGATGGCCTTAGTCATTGTCGTCGCGTTGACCGCATTGTACGGACAGGAAAGAGCCGGCAGCTCCGGCCCGAGTTCGGCAGTTGGCCGCGCCGCTACTCAGTTTCCATCTCTGGTAACCTGGACCGGCGTTGCTATCTTCATCCTGCTGTTGACCGGCGCCTTTGTCCGGGCGACCGGCGCGACCTGGGCTTGCGCCGGCTTCCCGCTGTGCAATGGCGGACTGCCCTTTGGAGATCGGCTAGTAGATGTCCACATGTTGCACCGCATAGCCGCTACACTGATCGGCTTGCACTCGTTGTTCGCTGTCTGGCGCATCTCACAGCGGCGTAGCCATCAGTTCAGAATCACCATAGCCGCGGTTGTCTTCCTCATATCGTTGGTTTTCCAGGGTGCCATCGGTATTTGGATGGTCTCTAGCGAGGCGTCGGCGCTGACGCGAGGGTTGCACGTAGCCGGCTCGTCGGCGGTCTGGGGCAGCTACGTAATTTTTGCGATGCTCGTTTACCAGGACACACTGGCGTTGCTGGCCGTCGGCAAGACCAAGCCGGCGTCACTTGAGGAAATTGGCGAGAAAGCATGGGCCAGGCAAAGTTGACCGCCTATCTCAACCTGACCAAGCCTCGCATCATCGTCCTGCTGTTGATCCCGACCGTGGTGGCGATGTTCCTGGCGGCGGAGGATTATCCGTCGTTCTGGTTGGTGTTGGTCACGCTGTTCGGAGGCGCGTTAGCGGCCGGCGGCGCAAACGCGATCAACTGTTACCTGGACCGCGACATTGACGTGGTGATGTACCGGACAAAGCCGAGAGCGATACCGGCCGGAAAGGTCACGCCGCTTCAGGCGTTGATCTTCGGCGTGTCGCTGGGAATTGTTTCGGTGGTTCTGCTGGGAGTCTTGGTCAATCCCTTGAGCGCGGCGCTGGCGTTGATTGCTCTGCTCTATTACGTCTTCATCTATACCAGCTATTTGAAGCGTTCGACACCGAGCAACATCGTGATCGGCGGGCTGGCCGGCGCGATCCCACCTTTGATCGGCTGGGCGGCGGTCACTGGCGAGCTGGACCTGCTGCCCTGGTGGCTTTTTCTCATCATCTTCTTCTGGACGCCACCGCATTTCTGGGCACTGTCGCTGCTCATCAAAAAGCAATACGAGCAGGCCATGGTTCCGATGCTGCCGGTCGTGCGCGGAGATGAGGAAACGCGCCTGCACATCCTGTTGTACTCGGCGCTGCTAGTCGCGCTGACTGCCGTCTTATTTTCTTTCCGGCTGATGGGGCTTTTCTATCTGGCGGCGGCGCTGGTTCTGGGGGGAGTGTTCATCTACCTTGCGATCAGGCTCTACCAGGAGAAGACGCCGGCGGCGGCCAAGAGCCTCTTCAGGTACTCGATCTACTACCTGGCGCTGCTTTTCCTCGCGATGGTTATTGACTACCGGGTATTCAACAGCACTGTCGCATAAATCTATGGCAACCAGCGGCTGGCGAGGCTTCAACCAGCCTATGCGAGATTACCCGGCCCTTCAATAACCTCGTAGACGCTCAAGCACTAGCTGTCGCAATCCCCGGCTCTTATCATAACTGCTTATTCCGCCGGCCTCGTTTCAACCGGCTCTTCCTCCTCGCCGGTCCCCATCCAGGCGAAGAACACCACGGTCATCGCCAGTAAATGAATGGCGCCGCCCGGCACCCACATGATGAGGCCGGCCAGCCGTTGGTCGTCGAGCGGGGTGAGTCCCCACAACGCGGTGGTAGTGTCATAGAAACTGTACCAGCGCTCGCCCGATAGCACGATCATAGCCCCTAGCCAGCTATTCAGAATGAGGCCGGCGAAGATGTAGAGTAGCCGCAGGGGGTAGGGGAACCCCCTGGCCGGGTAGATGACAACCGGCCACCACCACAGCAGGCCGGCGGCCAAGAAACTGAAGTGTTCAAGCGAATGCAGCCAATAGGACCTCAGCGCGGCATCGTATAAGGGCGGGAAGTGCCAGACCCAGAACACCAGCGTCCCGATCAGCCAGGCAACGGCCGGCCGGCCAATGAAGCGCAGCGCCGATCTGACCAGGCTAGCTTTGAGCGCAGCTTGCAGCGGGCGATTGGGCAGCGCCCCCAGGATCACAGTTAGCGGCCGGCCCAGCAGCAATAGCGGCGCCGCTACCATAGTGAGCAGCAGGTGCTGGATCATGTGAAAGGCCAGTAAACTGTCGGCGTAAACATCAATTGCCGAGTCGAGCGCTACGAATAAAACGAGTAGTCCCGCCGGATAAAACAGCGTACGTTTCCAGCTAAGACCACGGCTGAAGCAGCCGCGCAAGTGAAGTCTTTGGACGCCACGGAGATACAGGCCCAATGCGATCCCCAAGGCAATAGCGACCAGGGGGTCCCACGTCCAACTGCTGATGAACCGGTCGAAGGTGACCATCAGAAGTAATACCGATTGCCAATGCAAAAACGATAAATGCTGTGTCGTTCTAACCTCACCCCTGCCTTCGGCATCCCCTCTCCGAGTCGGAGAGGGGACTGAGGGGAGAGGTTAGCCATGAACGCCTTTATTATTTTGATAAGACGATTGGTATAAGCGATTGCGCGATGAAGGCGGTCATTGGCGGCTGAAGGCTCGAAATGCATGGTGTGCCGTTCAAACTTTAAGGCCGGCCACTCATCCGAATCTCTCGACAAGCGCCGACCCTCATCTTGTAAA